>CAMCIP010000068.1 GCA_945874855.1 Brevundimonas vancanneytii | reverse complement strand
TCGCGGGCGTCATGGCCCTCGCGGCCCCGGCCTTCGCCCAGGACGCCAGCCAGGACCCGGAAGCCACCGAGGTCGATGAAATCGTCGTCACCGGTTCGCGCATCCGTCGTGACCCGACCAACTCGCCCACCCCCCTGATCCAGGTCCAGCGCGAACAGCTGCTGGAGACCGGTCTCGCCACCGTGATCGACTATCTGGCCACCATCCCGGCCCTGTCGAACTCCCTGGTGCCGTCGGACACGACCGGCAACAACCTGAACGACGGCGGCCTCGAGTTCGCCAACCTGCGCTCTCTGGGCTCGGGCCGCACCCTGACCCTGGTTGACGGTCGCCGTCACGTCGGTTCGGCCGCGGGCAGCCTGGCCGTCGACACCTCCATCATTCCCCGCCTGCTGATCGAGAACATCGAGATCATCACCGGCGGCGGTTCGTCGGTTTACGGTGCGGACGCCGTCTCCGGCGTCGTCAACTACATCCTGCGCAAGGATTTCGAAGGCCTCGAGATCGACGCCAACTTCGGCCAGCTGGTCCAGGACGGCGCTGCTGATACCCGCCGTATCTCGGTGCTGGCCGGTGCCAACTTCTTCGACGACCGCCTGAACGTCTACGCCCATGGCGAGTATGAGCGGGCCGAGGAAGTGTTCGCCGAACACATCAACTGGCTCCAGGACGGCCGCATCCGCCTCGGCGTCGATGCCGACCCGACCAACACCGTCTTCGGCCCGGCCGCGGACGGCGTCTTCGACATCGGCCAGTTCTTCGGTGCCCGCCGCCTGGACCGTCCGACCTGGGGTTCGACCACCCTGGCCAACATGCAGCGGCCCAGCCCGAACAACGATCCGGACGTGCCGTTCGCCGACTGCGCTGGCCCGTCGACGTCGGGCAACTGCTACAGCGTCGACCCGGCCTACACCTACTGGTACACCGGCCCGACGGCGCGTCTGGCCAACTTCGGCCAGCGCATCGGCGCCACCGGAGCCAACCGGCCGTGGAACATCGGCGGCGACGGCGAGCCTGCCAACCAGACCGCCTTCGACCAGCGCTCGCGCTTCCCCTTCCAGGAGTCGCAGCGTTTCCAGGTCGGCATGAACTTTGACGTCACTGACGACATTCGTCTGTCGGTTGAGGCGAAGTACACGACCGAAGACGCCTTCGACGTGGGCCAGAAGTCCTTCTGGGACATCTTCATCAGCGACTTCTCGCTCGCCGCCGGGACCGGCACGGCCACGACCCCGGGCCTGATCAACGGCACGGCTACCTTCTCGACCCGTCTGGACAACGCCTTCCTGCCCGCCAACGTCCGGGCCGCGATCGCCGCCAACACCTTCACCCGCTGGAACTCGCCCAGCACCGTTGATCCGACCCAGCCGGGCACGGTGCGGACCGCCGGCGTGGCCGCGCCGATCGCCAACCACCGCGGCTTCGGTATCGACCGCAACCAGACCAACAACCGCGAGATCACCCGCTACGTTGCGGCCCTCGACGGCGGCATGGACAGCCTGGCGTTCATCGACAACTTCAACTGGAGCCTGTCGTACACCTACGGTGAGATGAACAACATCAACCGTGAGGCCGGCCCCGATGCGATCCGCTTCGGCCACGCCATGGACTCGGTTGTGGACACCGCGGGCCTCGTCAACGGTCGTCCGGGTGAGATCGTCTGCCGCGTTCGCCTGCTGCGCGCCCAGGGCATCACGATCACCGAGCAGAACCCCTTCACGGCTCGCACCAACTACAATTCCGGCGACCAGTCCGAGGTCGACGGCTGCGTGCCGCTGAACGTGTTCGGCGTCGGCAACCAGAGCGCGGAGGGCCTGGCCTACATCTCGACCTCGATCCGGGTGTTCGAGACCAATGAGCAGGAGGCGGCGATCGCCTCCTTCGGCGGCGAACTTTGGGACTTCTGGGGAGCCGGCCCGATCGGCTTCGCGATGGGTGCCGAGTATCGCCGGGAGTATACCGAGGGCGTGGGCCGCAGCCGCGACACCAACAACCGCGTGCTGCAGCTGAACACCGGTGCCGACTTCCTCGGCGCCGAGTATGATAGCCAGGAGTACTTTGCCGAGTTGGCCATTCCCCTGTTGCGCGACAGCTGGCTGGGTGAATACGCCGAACTGTCGGGTTCGTTCCGGACCTTCGACTACTCGACTGCCGGCACCGGTGACGTCTATGGCGTGAACCTGGTCTATCGTCCGATCCAGGACATCACCTTCAAGACCAGCTTCAACACTTCGTTCCGCGCGCCGAACCTGGGCGAGAACTTCCGTCCCCGCACGCAGACCTTCGTCAACGGATTTGTCGACCCCTGCGACACCCGCCAGATCACGGCCTTCTCGGGTGCCAATGCGGCCACTATCCGGGCCAACCGGATCGCCAACTGTACGGCGCTGGCAGCGGCCAAGGGCCTGGCGTTCGACTTCGGCGGCACGACGGTTTCGACCGCGGACGACTATCTGCCCTTCTACGGTTCGGGCATCGCGTCGGTGACCGGGGGCAACCCCTTCCTCCGTCCGGAAACCTCGGAATCCTTCACCTTCTCGGCTGTGCTGCAGCCGCGCTGGTTCCCGGATTTCAACATCATCCTCGACTACTATGAGATCACCATCGAGGATGTGATCGTCTCGCCCTCGGGCCAGTTCCTCGCCGACGATTGCGTCAGCAGCGGCAATACGCCGAACCCGCTGACCTGCTCGCTGGTGTTCCGTCGCGACCCGAACAACGGCGTCGATCCGTTCAACAACTTCAAGGTCGGTGCCCCCACGGGCGACCCCGTCGGCGGCTTCATCCTCGGCGGCGTCAACAACGCCAAGCTGCAGACCCGCGGTCTGGACTTCAGCTTCAACTACCGCCTCGACGCCTATGAGGCCTTCGGTTGGGATATCGGGACGTTCAACTGGAGCCTCGGCGGCCTGTGGCTGATCGAGCAGAAGAGCTTCACCAACTTCGCGGATCCGAGCGCCTTCACGGACTCGACCACGGGTGTCTTCTTCCCGCGCACCGAGTTCGTCTCGCGTCTGACCTGGTCGCCGAACGACAGGTTCGCCGTCACCTGGACGGCCGACTGGCAGGCCTCCCAGGACCTGCGGAAGTACCGCGACCTGATCGTCACGGGTAACCTCGACATCGACAGCCCCGATGAGTGGACCACGGGTAACTCCACCCGCCACGACTTCTCGGTCCGCTACAGCATCCGGGACGATCTGACCCTGCGTGCCGGCGTGACCAACGCCTTCGACTACGAGCCGGCTCCCTATCTGGGCTTCGCCTCGAACTTCGATCCCTACGGCCGCCGCTTCAACATCGGCCTGAACTATCGTCCGTACTGATCCAGTCGGATAACTCGACGGAAGGGGGCGGCTCGCAAGAGCCGCCCTTTTTCATTGTCCTGAGGAAATTCCGTCCTTTCGGGCCCGTGCCGCTTGGCGCGGGCGCGACTCGCCCTATGCGGGGTAACGGTCCGTTAACGCCCGTCAGCGCCATATTAACTCGCTCATAACCATGGCGAATCGGCGGGGGTGGTCGCGTGGGGAAACGGGCAGGGTCCTAGAGGTCGGAAGAAAACCATGTCGCTGTCGCTTGTGCGTCCCCAGTCGGTGGAACTGAAGCCCCGCATCGTCGTGTTCGGTGTCGGCGGCGCGGGCGGCAATGCCGTCAACAACATGATCGATGCCGGCCTCGAGGGCGTGGAGTTCGTGGTCGCGAACACCGACGCCCAGCACCTCGGCTTCGCCAAGACCGACCGCCGCATCCAGCTGGGCGAGACGATCACCCAGGGGCTGGGCGCCGGGGCCCACCCCGAGGTCGGCATGAACGCCGCCGAAGAGTCGGCCGAGACCATCGCCGGGCATCTGGAAGGCGCCCATATGGTCTTCATCACCGCCGGCATGGGCGGCGGAACCGGCACCGGCGCGGCCCCCGTCATCGCCCGCGCGGCCCGTGATCGGGGCATCCTGACCGTCGGCGTCGTGACCAAGCCCTTCACCTTCGAGGGGCGCCATCGCATGCGTCTGGCCGAGTCGGGCATCGCCGAGCTGCAGCGCTATGTCGACACCCTGATCGTCATCCCGAACCAGAACCTGTTCCGCGTCGCCAATGAGCGCACCACCTTCGCCGACGCCTTCGGCATGGCCGACCAGGTGCTGCACTCGGGCGTGCGTTCGATCACCGACCTGATGATCCTGCCGGGCCTGATCAACCTCGACTTCGCCGACGTCCGCGCCGTCATGTCCGAGATGGGCAAGGCGATGATGGGCACGGGCGAGGCCTCGGGCGAGGACCGTGCCCTGCAGGCCGCCCAGAACGCCATCGCCAATCCGCTGCTGGACGAGACCTCGCTGAAGGGCGCCAAGGCCGTGCTGGTCAACATCACCGGCGGCATGGACATGACGCTGCTGGAGGTGGACGAGGCCGCCAACGCCATCTCGGCCGAGGTCGACCCGGACGCCAACATCATCTTCGGCGCCGCCTTCGATCCGGCGCTGGACGGCAAGATCCGCGTCTCGGTCGTGGCCACCGGAATGGACGACGTGGCGGCCCAGATCCTGGAGCCGGCGGCGACTTCGCGTCCACTCGCCACGCCGACCTATGGGGCCCGTCCGATTGAGACCCCCGTGACGCGCCCGGAGCCGATCATCCGCCCGGCCGAGCCGCGCCGCGTCGACGCGCGCGAAACCGTCATGCCGACCTTCAGCGCTCCGACCCCTCGCGCCCCCGAGCCGGCGCCGGTCCAGACCCCCGTCCGCGCCGAGGCCCCGCGCGAGCTGGAGCCGATCGTGGACCCGTGGGTCGAGGAGTATGAGGCCGAGCGCCCCGCCGCCCGGGCGCCGACGACCGCCCAGGGCGACCTCTACCTGGAGCCGACGCCGGCTCGGCGCGCCGAGACCGCCGTCCAGGTGGACGAAGACGACTGGGACGACCGCGATCATCACCGCAAGACGGGCTGGAGCCTGTTCGGCAAGAAGCGCGCAGGCCCCCAGGCCCCGACCTACGGCGCTCCCCCGCGCAGCGCGTCCATGGGCAGCGCCTCCCGCACTGCGACGGCGACCGCACAGGTCGAGGAGCCTGAGCCCCAGACCGGTGACGACCTCGAAATCCCCAGCTTCCTGCGCCGACTGGCGAACTAGGGCACAGGGATTAGGGATTAGGGATTAGGACTTGGGAAAGGCGGCTCCACCGGGCCGCCTTTCTCGCGTCTGGAGCCGACCCTCCCGCCCAAGCCACGGGAACGGCTGGCAGACCCCAAGCCCCAAGCCCCAGGCCCCAGGCCCCGGGCACCTTCCCGGAAACAATCCGAAACCGGACTTTGGTTACCCTCCTGGCCGCCATGACCTAGAAAGACGACGGGGCGAACTCCGCATCGCGGAGGACGGGGGCCCGCAGTCGAAGAGAAGTCCAGAGTGCCGGTCAGCGAAGACCATCGCCAGAAGACCCTCGTCGGGGCCGCGATCATCGCGGGCGTCGGCGTGCATACGGGTCGTCGTGTGCGACTGGCTGTGAGGCCGGCTGCACCGGGCACGGGCATCGTCTTCGTGCGCACCGACGTGTCGGACCGCGACAACCGCATCCCGGTTTCGGGCGAGGCCGTCGTCGACGCCCGCCTCAACACCATGATCCAGAACGCCGCCGGCGTTCAGCTGTCGACCATCGAGCATCTGATGGCGGCCTTCGCGGCGCTGGGCGTCTCCAATGCCGTGGTCGAGGTTGACGGCCCCGAACTGCCCATCCTGGACGGCTCGGCCCTGCCCTTCGTCCAGTTGCTGGACCGGTCCGGCTTCCGGCCCCAGTCGACGCCGGTGCGCTATGTCGAGGTCCTGGAGCCCGTCCGGGTCCAGGAAGGGGACAAGACCGCCGCGCTTCTGCCCTGCGACCGCTATGAGATGCGGTTCGAGATCGACTTTCCCTCGCCCGTCATAGGCAATCAGGTGATCGACTTCGTGGTCGACGAGGCCACGTTCCGACGCGAGATCATGGCCGCGCGCACCTTCGGCTTCGCCCATGAGGTCGAGGCCCTGCGTCAGGCCGGTCTGGCCCGCGGCGGCAGCCTGGAGAACGCGGTCGTCATCGACGGCGACGTGATCCTGAACCCCGGCGGCCTGCGCATGGACCGCGAGTTCGTGCGCCACAAGGCGCTGGACGCCATCGGCGACCTCTACGTCCTCGGTGCGCCCCTGCTGGGCCGCTATGAGGGCGTCAAGGCGGGCCACGCCATCAACAACAAACTGGTCCGCGCCCTGCTGGCCGCCCCCCACGCCTGGCGCGAAGTCGAGCGCGTGCCGCAACTGGCCATGGCCGGCTGAGTCACCCCAGCCGGATCGCGCTCATCATCCGGCCGAAGTCGGGCTCGCCGTTCAGGAAGGCGCGGCGGTTGGAGTAGAACCGCGTCGCATCCGTGCGCGTGTCGTGGCCGGTCCAGGCGGCCTCGCCCACACCGGCCTGCTCCAGTCGCCACAGCACGAAGCCGGGCAGGTCGAACTGACGGCGTTCGGGGCGGTCGCCGAGAACGAAGAACCGGCCGCTGCCGGGCGCCTCGTCCAGAAAGCGGCGCTCAAAAGCTTCGTCCACTTCATAGCTGGCCTGGGCGATGCAAGGTCCGACCACGGCGATGATGCGGGCGGGGTCGGCGTCCGCCATCTTCATCAGATCAACGGTGGCCTGAATTATGCCGCCCAACGCGCCCTTCCAGCCGGCATGGGCGGCGGCGACAACGCCGGCCGTGGCGTCCGCGAGCAGGATGGGCGCGCAGTCGGCGGTCAGGATGCCGCAGATCACGCCGGGCGTGGTGGCGACGACCGCATCGCCTTCAGGCCGGTCCTCGTCCCAGCCGGCCCCGGCCAGCAGGGCGTCGGCCGAATGGGTCTGGTAGGCGGTCGCCAGATCGGCGGGCTCTCCGCCCATGGCGCGGGCCACGCGCGCCCGGTTCTCGACGACCGCCGCCGGGTCGTCGGCCGAGCCGAGGCCGACGTTCAGCCCTGCATACAGGCCGGTCGAGACGCCGCCCTGACGCGTGAAGAAGCCGTGGCGGACTCCGGCCAGTTCCAGCAGGGGATGGGTGATGGGCACGGCTACGGTCATGGCCTCACCTTACCCGCGTCAACGCCCGCGGGTCACCTGCGACCGCATCTGACGGCGGCGTGGGGCAGGCTGCAGGGGATCAGGTGGCGGGTCGACCCGGGGTCGGGAGGGTCCGAATTGCGGAATCAGCGAATTCAATCGGTTAGGTCTCCCCAATTGGACTCGGTGGACTCGATGGACTCGGTTTTTTCAGGCCTCGAATCCCGGCACGGCGAGGCTGCGCGGGGCGAAGACGGCGCAGGTCTTGAACAGCTCGCCCATCTGGTCGGGCGCGGTCAGCCGGGCCAGTTGGCGGGCGACGACGGGCGCGGCCTCGGGCCGGCCGGCGGTCAGGCGCTCAGCGCGCGACTCTATGCCGAGACGGCGCAGGAACTCACCTTGGCCGAGGCAGCCCGTGACGTCGGCTCCGGCATGAAGGGCGGCCTCCAGGACGGCAGGAAAGTCGGCCCACTGGGTCACGTCAGCGGCCCCCGGATCGGCCAGGGGGTCGACCCTGGCATGGCGCGACAGGGCCTGCAGCGTATCGCCCGGACCGGGTCGCTCGCGCCCGTAGTCGATCAGCAGTGCCGCGCCCGAGGCCCGTGCCATCAGCACGCCCAGGGCATGACCGAACCCCGCCTGGGCCGCCGAGATCTCGGCCGTCTGACCCTCGGCCACCGCAAAGTCGGGACGGCGGAAACCGCCGGTGATCGGCGACAGGGCCCAGATCAGCTCGCCCGCCGCATCGACCGAGACGCAGCGCTCGGTCCACGCCTCGGCCGTGCGCACGAACTGGCGGGCGGGCAGGCAGTCCAGGACCTCATTGGCGATCAGGACGATCGGCGCGTCGGTCTCAACCCTCCCAAGGTCGGCCACCCAGCGCGGCGAGACGTCGGCCCCGGCCAGGGTGCGGGCCTGAACCTGTCTCAGGGGGCCGCTGGGCTCGATCAGGATCAGATCGATGGCTTCCAGAAAGCCCGGATCGACACGGGCGGCCCGGAGCGCATCGGCCATCAGCGTGCCGTCGCCCGGTCCAACCTCGACGAGCCGAAGGCGCTCGGGCGCGCCCAGCCGTCGCCAGGTCTCCACCGCCCACAAACCGATCAGCTCGCCGAACATCTGGCTGACGAGGGGCGCGGTGATGAAGTCGCCGCCCTCGCCCAGTGCCGGGCGTGTCGCATAGTAGCCGCCCCGAGGGTCATGCAGGCAGCGGGTCACGAACTCCGCCACCGTCATCGGGCCGGTCAGGGCGATCTCGCGCGCCAGCCGGGACTTCAGCGTCTCGGGCATCAGGCCTCGGCCGGAGCGACCACGGGCGGGCGGCTGCGCGCGCGATGAATCAGCCAGGCGCCGATCAGGATCATGGGAATGGACAGCAGCATGCCCATGGTCACGGTGCCCTGCAGGGCTTCGGGCATGTGCGCATCGGGCTCGCGCACCGTCTCGAGAATAGCCCGGCTGAGGCCGTAGCCCAGCAGGAAGATGCCGGTCGCATAACCCGGTTTGGACAGCAGTCGCCATTTCCACACCGCGAACCACAGGATGGCGAAAAGGAGCAGACCCTCCAGCGCCGCCTCATAAAGCTGGCTGGGATGGCGCGGCACATCGCCTGCGGGGCAGAAACCATAGGCGTCCATGATCATCTGGTTGCAGAAGCGCACGCCCCACGGCACGTCCGTGGTGCGGCCCCACAGCTCGCCGTTGATGAAATTGGCCATGCGGCCGAAGAACAGGCCGATCGGCACAGCCGGCGCGACCAGGTCTCCCACGCTCAGCAGCGGGGCCTTGATCGATCGCGAATGCAGGAAGATGGCCAGGCAGACCCCGATCAGGCCGCCGTGGAAGGACATGCCCCCGTCCCAGAGCTTCAAGAGGGCCAGGTTGTCCGGCCCGGTGAACAGCTGGGCATAGAGCTCCGGCTTGTAGAACAGGGCGTAACCCAGCCGCCCGCCGCCGATGACGCCCAGCGCCACCCACATGATCAGGTCGTCCAGCTGCAGCGCGTTCAGCGGCGGCCGGTTCGGCGCCCAGGCGGCCGGGGCCTTGATGAGCCGCGCCGCATACCACCACCCGAGGCCCAGCCCCGCCACATAGGCCAGGGCATACCAGCGGATGGGCAGGGGGCCGATCCCGAACAGGGGACCGATGTTGATCAGGACGGGATCGAACTCGGGAAAGACCAAGGCGCTGTCTCCGCAGGCGGCGTTTTCCGGCGTTTAGCAAGTGACGCTGCCCGCGTCGCCTGCCGTTTCGCCTTCCCCCGGCCACGATCGCGGTCGATGCACCGCATGGCTGCAAGAATTCGTTTACCCTATCGCAACCGATGCGGCCGAGCCTGTCCGTGAGAGAGCCATCATGCAGACCCGAAATCCCCTTCTCGACGAGTTCGCCAAGCTGACCACCGGCGCCATGGGCCTTGCCCAGGCCGCGGGTGAGGAGGCCAAGGCCGCCATGCGGTCCCAGACCGACCGCATGGTCGCGGAGCTGGATCTGGTGCGGCGCGACGAGTTCGACGCGCTGAAGGCCGAGATCGCGGCACTGCGAGCGGAACTCGCGGCGCTGAAGGGCCCCGGGGCCGGATCCACCGCTCCGTCCGCTGCCGGACGAAAGAAGCCTGAAACGGGAAGGTCCACAGGCACGGTTCCCCCTGGGGACGCAGCCGGTTGAGCCGAATCCCTGCACACGCCTACGGTCCTGCCGATGGTCGCGATCCGCGCCCGTCGCCCCTCACGATCGGGAACGCCTGATGGACGCTGCCAGACCCGACGAGGTCGATGTTCCCTTCGATCCCCTGGACGTCGTGGAGCATGTGCTGAACGCCGAAAATCTGCCGTTCGACCGCACGGACGAGGGCGATCTGGCCTTCGCCCTGGCCGGGGACTGGAAGGATTACGAGCTCTGGTTCGCCTGGCGGCCCGAGGGCGACTGCCTGCAACTGTGCTGCGCCCTGGACATTCGGGCAGCCAAGAGCCGGCGCAATGCCACCCATGAGCTGATCGGCCTGATCAACCAGCGCACCTGGATCGGCCATTTCGAACTGTGGGCCGAGGACGGCGAGATCGTCTTCCGCCACGCCCTGTCCCTGCCGCATGGCGAGCGGCCGACCCTGGCGCAGGCGGCGTCCATGATCGACGCCGCCGTCGAGGCCTCGGACCGGTTCTTCCCGGCGTTCAAATTCCTGATCGGCGGCATGAAGAAGCCGCAGGAGGCGATTGACGCCTGCCTGTTCGAGACCGTCGGCACGGCCTGATGGCCGTCGCCCGACCCGTGGTCCTCGTCGGCTGCGGGCGACTGGGCTCTGCCCTGGTGGAGGGCTGGCTGCAGTTCGGCCCTGTGACCGCGGCGGACCTGATCGTGCTGACCCGCTCCGACACGCCCGGGGCCCAGGCTGCGCGCGCGGCGGGGGCCCGGGTCAATCCGGACGTGGGCACCCTGGAGGCGGCCGGCGCCGTGGTTCTGGCGGTCAAGCCCGGCGGCTGGCGGACCGCCGTCGCGCCGCTGGCAGGCCGGCTCGCGGATGACGCCGTCCTCGTGTCCCTGATGGCCGGCGTGCATGCCGTCGACCTGGCCGAGGCGCTGGAAC
>CAMCIP010000067.1 GCA_945874855.1 Brevundimonas vancanneytii | reverse complement strand
TGGGGTCCGGCGAGGTGACCGTCGGCAAGCGCTGACGGGCCTTTGCCACGGTTTCGCCGCTTGACGGCAGCCGAGTCACCCGTCATAAGCGCCAACTCTTGTTGGGCCGGCTGTGCAGTTCGCTGCAGACGCGGTTCGCAGGAACGCCTCAAGACCCTGTTCTTTGCAGCCTCTTGGGATTAGTCGGCCTCGCGGCTCGCCGTGCAGGCCGATCGTTTTTGCGGATTGCGTACCCTGAGGGCTTCGGCCCGAAGGCTTCGGTCTTTGAAATGGTTCACAGGGACGCGGTCCACTGACCGCTTGGGAATAAGCACCGATATGGATCAGAGCATCCGCATCAGGCTCAAGGCCTTCGATCACCGCGTCCTCGACTTTTCGACGCGCGAGATCGTCAACACGGCCAAGCGCACCGGCGCGACCGTCCGCGGTCCGATCCCGCTGCCGACCCTGATCGAAAAGTTCACCGTGAACCGTTCGCCGCACGTCGACAAGAAGTCGCGTGAGCAGTTCGAAATCCGCACGCACAAGCGCGTGCTCGACATCGTCGACCCCACCCCGCAGACCGTGGACGCGCTCATGAAGCTCGACCTGTCCGCCGGCGTGGACGTCGAGATCAAGATTTAAGCGAGAGAGGCGGGATCCGATGCGCACATCAGCGCTACGAACGGGCGTGATCGCCAAGAAGCTGGGCATGACGCGCGTCTTCGCCGAAGACGGCGCGCACGTCCCGGTGACGGTGCTGCAGCTTGACGGCTGTCAGGTCGTCGGCCAGCGCACCCAGGCACGGGACGGCTATGTCGCCCTGCAACTTGGCGCCGGCGCCAGGAAGGCCAAGAACACCAACAAGGCCCAGCGCGAAGCTTTCGCCAAGCTGGAAGTCGAGCCCAAGGCCCATGTGACCGAGTTCCGGGTGTCGGAAGACGCCCTGCTGGACGTCGGTGCCGAGCTGTCGGCCGATCACTTCGTGGCCGGCCAGAAGGTCGACGTCCAGGCCGAGACCATCGGCAAGGGCTTCGCCGGCGCCATGAAGCGCTGGAACTTCGGCGGTCTTCGCGCCACCCACGGTGTCTCGGTCTCGCACCGTTCGCACGGCTCGACCGGCAACCGCCAGGATCCGGGCCGTACCTTCCCCGGCAAGAAGATGGCCGGTCACCTGGGTCAGGAAGTCGTCACCACCCAGAATCTGACCGTGTTCCGCGTTGATGCCAAGCGTGGCCTGATCCTGATCAAGGGCGCCGTGCCCGGTCACGAAGGCACCTGGGTCAAGATCCGCGATGCCATCAAGAAGGCCCGCCCGGCCGAGGCCCCGTTCCCCGGTGGCGTCAAGTCGGCCGCGTCGGTGGTCGAAGAGACCGCGCCGGCTGCGGACCTGCCCGTCGAAGAGACCGCGTCGGTCGAAACCGTCGAAGGCGGTGAAGCGCAATGAAGATTTCAGTCATCAAGATGGACGGCAAGGCCGCCGGCGACGTCGATGTGTCGGACTCCGTGTTCGGCATCACCGAGATCCGCGGCGATCTGCTGGCCCGCTACGTCAACTGGCAACTGGCCAAGCGCCGCGCCGGCACGCACAAGGTCCAGACCCGGAACGAGAACTCTCGCACCGGCAAGAAGATGTACAAGCAGAAGGGCACCGGTGGCGCCCGTCACGGTTCGCGTCGTGCGCCCCAGTTCGTGGGTGGCTCGCGCGCCTTCGGCCCCGTCGTCCGCGACCACGGCTTCTCCCTGCCCAAGAAGGTCCGGGCCCTGGCTCTCCGCCACGCCCTGTCGTCCAAGGTCGTCTCGGGCGACCTGATCGTGGTCGACAACGTCTCGGTCAAGGAGCCCAAGACCGCCGCCCTGCGTGAGCAGTTCGGCAAGCTGGGCTGGACCAAGACCCTGATCATCGCCGGTCCGGAAGTCGACGTCGGGTTCGGCCTGGCCGCCCGCAACATCCCGCTGGTGGACGTGCTGCCGAACGCCGGCCTGAACGTCTACGACATCCTGCGGGCCGACAAGCTGGTGCTGACCAAGGCCGCCGTCGAGGCGATCGAGGCCCGCTTCGCCAAGAAGGAGGCCGCGTGATGGCCGGCGCCCAACCCACCGCCAAACACTACGACACCATCCTGGCTCCGGTGATCACCGAGAAGGCCACGATCCTGTCGGAGCAGAACAAGGTCGTGTTCCGGGTCGCCGGAACCGCGACCAAGGACGAGATCGCCGCGGCGGTCGAGAGCCTGTTCAAGGTCAATGTCCTGAAGGTCAACACCCTGGTCCAGAAGGGCAAGACCAAGCGTTTCCGCGGCATCATGGGCCGTCGGGTCGACATCAAGAAAGCGATCGTGACGCTGGCCGAAGGCCAGTCGATCGACGTGACGACGGGGCTCTGATCCGATGGCGCTGAAGACCTACAATCCGACATCGCCGGGCCGTCGCGCCCTGGTGCTGGTCGACCGTTCGGAGCTCCACAAGGGCCGTCCGGAAAAGTCGCTGGTCGAGGGCCTGACCAAGTCGGGCGGCCGCGGCCAGGGCGGACGCATCGCCGTTCGTTTCCGTGGCGGCGGGGCCAAGACCCTGTACCGCAAGATCGATTTCAAGCGTCGCAAGTTCGCCGAGGCGACCGTCGAGCGCCTGGAGTACGACCCCAACCGGACCGCCTTCATCGCGCTGATCACCTATGCTGACGGCGAGAAGGCCTACATCATCGCGCCGCAGCGTCTGAAGGCCGGCGATACGGTGGTTGCGGGCGAGAAGGTGGACGTCAAGCCGGGCAACGCCATGCCGCTGCGGTCCATGCCGGTCGGCACGATCATCCACAACATCGAGATGAAGCCGGGCAAGGGCGCCCAGCTGGCCCGCTCGGCCGGGGCCTACGCCCAGCTGGTCGGCCGCGATCAGGGCTATGCCCAGATCCGTCTCGGCTCGGGTGAACTGCGTATGGTTCTGGACGGCTGCATGGCCACGGTGGGCGCGGTCTCGAACCCCGACCACATGAACCAGAACCTCGGCAAGGCCGGCCGCGTCCGTCACATGGGCTGGCGTCCGCACGTTCGCGGCGTCGCCATGAACCCGATCGACCACCCGCACGGCGGCGGCGAAGGCCGCACCTCGGGCGGTCGCACCCCGGTCACGCCGTGGGGCAAGGACACCAAGGGCACCCGTACCCGCAAGAACAAGGCGACGGACAAGTTCATCATCCGGACCCGCCACGTGAAGAAGGCTCGCTAAAGATGGCCCGTTCCTCCTGGAAAGGCCCGTTCGTCGACGGGTATCTGCTCAAGAAGGCCGACGCCGTTCAGTCGTCGGGCCGCAAGGACGTGATCAAGACCTGGTCGCGTCGCTCCACCATCCTGCCGCAGTTCGTCGGCCTGACGTTCGGTGTCCACAACGGCCAGAAGCATGTGCCGGTGTCGATCTCCGAAGAAATGGTCGGCATGAAGCTCGGCGAGTTCGCCCCGACCCGGAACTTCCCGGGCCATGCGGCGGACAAGAAGGCCAAGAGGAAGTAACGCCGATGGCCAAGACCCAGAACCCCCGGCGCGTGGCGCCGACCGAAGCCCGCGCCAAGCTGGTGAACGTGCGGATCAGCCCGCAGAAGCTGAACCTCGTGGCCCAGTCCATCCGTGGTCTGCCGGTGCAGAAGGCGCTGAACGAGCTGGAGTTCAGCCGCAAGCGCATCGCCGGCGACGTCCGCAAGGTGCTGTACTCGGCCGTGTCCAACGCCGAGAACAACCACAACCTCGACATCGACAGCCTGATCGTGGCCGAGGCCTTTGTGGGCAAGAACCTGGTGATGAAGCGTTTCGCGAGCCGCGCTCGCGGTCGCTCCTCGCGCATCCTGAAACCTTTTGCCGAGATCACCATCGTGGTCCGCGAAGCCGGCGAGGCCGCCTGATGGGTCAGAAAGTCAATCCGATCGGGCTTCGGCTCGGCGTCAACCGCACTTGGGACAGCCGCTGGTTCGCCGGTGGCGCCGAGTATGCGCGCCTGCTGCACCAGGACCTGAAGCTGCGCGCCTGGCTGCGCGAGCGTCTGTCGGCCGCCGGCGTGTCGCGCATCATCATCGAGCGCCCGCACAAGAAGTGCCGCGTGACGATCTATGCCGCCCGTCCGGGCGTCGTGATCGGCAAGAAGGGCGCCGACATCGAGAAGCTGCGCAAGGACATCTCGGCCATGACCGAGGGCGAGGTTCACCTGAACATCGTCGAGGTCCGCAAGCCCGAGGTCGACGCCCAGCTGGTCGCCGAGAACATCGCCCAGCAGCTGGAGCGCCGCGTGGCCTTCCGCCGCGCCATGAAGCGGTCGATGCAGTCGGCCATGCGTCTGGGCGCCAAGGGCATCCGGATGAACGTCTCGGGTCGCCTCGGCGGTGCCGAAATCGCGCGGATGGAATGGTATCGCGAGGGCCGCGTGCCGCTGCACACCCTGCGCGCCGACATCGACTACGGCTTCTACGAAGCCAAGACGACCTACGGCATCATTGGCGTGAAGGTCTGGGTTTTCAAAGGCGAAGTGCTCGAGCACGACCCGATGGCCCAGGACAAGCGCTGGGCCCAGGAAGCCGCCGGCCCGTCGTCGAACGAAGGCCGCGAGCGTGGTGGTCCCCGTGGCGACCGCGGCCCGCGTCGCGACCGCGGACGTGAGGGCTAAGTCATGCTGCAACCGAAGAAGACCAAATTCCGCAAGGCCTTCAAGGGCCGTATCCACGGCGCGGCCAAGGGCGGCTTCTCGCTGAACTTCGGCTCCTATGGCCTGAAGACCCTGGAACCCGAGCGCATCACGGCGCGTCAGATCGAGGCGGCCCGCCGCGCGATCACGCGTCAGATGAAGCGCCAGGGCCGTGTCTGGATCCGCGTCTTCCCGGACGTGCCGGTGTCCGGCAAGCCGGCTGAAGTCCGCATGGGCAAGGGCAAGGGCGCGGTGGATCACTGGGCGGCGCGCTGCCACCCGGGCCGTATCCTGTTCGAGATCGACGGCGTCGCCGACGATGTGGCCCGCGAGGCCCTGCGTCTGGGTGCCGCCAAGCTGCCGGTCCGCACCAAGGTGGTCACCCGCCTGGACGCCGGCGTGGCGCATGTGGAGCACGTGGGCGCATGACCAAGATCGCCGACCTCCGGGCCCTGACGCCCGACCAGCTGTCCGACGAGCTGCTGAAGCTCAAGAAGGAACAGTTCAACCTGCGCTTCCAGGCCGCGACCGGCCAGATGGAAAAGACCCACCGGGTCTCGGAAGTGCGCAAGGACATCGCCCGCATCTCCACGCTTCTGCGTGCGACGCGCGCGACGGCTTAAGGAAACGAAGATGCCGAAACGAATTCTCGAAGGCGTGGTCGTCTCCGACAAGGGCGACAAGACCGTGATCGTCAAGGTGGAGCGCACCCTGCTCCACCCCGTCCTGAAGAAGACCGTCCGCCGGTCCAAGAAGTATCACGCCCACGACGAGGCCAATGCCCTCAAGGTCGGCGACGTCGCCCGCATCGTCGAGTGCGCCCCGAAGTCCAAGCTGAAGACCTGGGAAGTTCTCTCCCCGGCCTCGGCTTCGTAATCAGAAGGCTCTGATCCTATGATCCAGATGCAAACTAACCTGGAGGTGGCCGACAATTCGGGCGCTCGCCGGGTCATGTGCATCAAGGTGTTGGGCGGCTCCAAGCGCCGCTACGCCTCGGTGGGCGACACGATCGTGGCCTCCGTCAAGGAAGCCATCCCCCGCGGTCGCGTGAAGAAGGGCGACGTCGTGCGCGCCATCGTCGTGCGCACCGCCAAGGACATCATGCGCAAGGACGGTTCGGTCATCCGCTTCGACAAGTCGGCCGCCGTGATCGTCAACAAGCAGAACGAGCCGGTCGGCACGCGGATCTTCGGCCCGGTTCCCCGTGAACTGCGCGCCAAGAACCACATGAAGATCATCTCGCTGGCCCCGGAGGTCCTGTAACCATGGCCGCCAAGATCAAATCCGGCGACAACGTCGTCGTCCTGACTGGCAAGGACAAGGGCCGCACCGGCAAGGTGACCCGGGTCCTGCCGACCGAGAACCGTGTCCTGGTTCAGGGCATCAACATGGTCCAGCGCCACACGCGTCCGACCCAGGCCGACCCCCAGGGCGGCATCAAGAACAAGGAGGCGTCGCTGCACCTGTCGAACGTCGCGATCGCCGACGCCAACGGCAAGGCCAGCCGCGTGGGCTTCCGCATGGAAGACGGCAAGAAGGTGCGCTTCGCCAAGACGACGGGAGACGTCATTTGATGTCCGATGCTGCCTACACCCCCCGGCTGAAGTCCGAGTACCAGGCGCGGATCCGCGCCGCGCTGAAGGAAAAGTTCGGCTACACCAACGAGATGCAGGTGCCCAAGCTGGACAAGATCGTCCTGAACATGGGCATCGGCGAAGCCGTGGCTGACTCCAAGAAGGCCACTGCGGCCCTCAAGGACCTGAGCCAGATCGCCGGCCAGAAGGCCGTGCCGACCAAGGCCCGCAACTCCATCGCCGGCTTCAAGCTGCGCGAGGGCATGGTCATCGGCGGCAAGGTCACCCTGCGCGGCGACCGCATGTACGAGTTCCTGGACCGCTTCATCACCGTGGCCCTGCCGCGCGTGAAGGACTTCCGGGGCCTGAAGGGCACCTCGTTCGACGGACGCGGCAACTACGCCACCGGTCTGAAGGAACACATCGTGTTCCCCGAGATCAACTACGACCAGATCGACCAGATGTGGGGGATGGACATCATCGTCTGCACCACCGCCAAGACCGATGCGGAGGCCAAGGCCCTCCTCACCGAGTTCAAATTCCCGTTCGTGAACTGATCGGGAAGGAAAGAGCACCATGGCCAAGAAAAGCGCCGTAAACCGCAACGAGCACGTCAAGAAGCTTGTGGCGAAGTATGCCGCGAAGCGGGCCGCCCTCAAGGCGACCGCCAACGATGAATCCCTGCCGCTTGAGGAGCGTTTCGACGCGCGCCTGAAGCTGGCGGCCCTGCCGCGCAACTCGGCGCCGACCCGCATCCGTAACCGGTGCGAGGTGACGGGTCGCCCGCGCGCCTACTATCGCAAGCTGAAGATGAGCCGGATCGCTCTGCGCGAGCTGGGCAACAAGGGCCAGATTCCTGGCCTGACGAAGTCGAGCTGGTAAGGGGAGCATGCAGTCATGATGATCAACGATCCCCTCAGCGACATGATCGCCCGCATCAAGAACGCCGCGACCCGCAAGCGTTCCAAGGTGCTCACCCCGGCTTCCCGCCTGCGCCAGCGCGTCCTCGACGTGCTGCAGGCCGAGGGCTACATCCGCGGCTACAGCCTGGTCGAGAACCCCGGCGAATTCCCCCAGTTCGAGATCGAGCTGAAGTATTTCGACGGCCAGCCGGTGATCGCCGAGATCGCCCGCGTGTCCAAGCCCGGCCGTCGCGTCTACTCCGCCATCTCGGATCTGAAGCCGATCAAGAACGGTCTCGGCATCTCGATCCTGTCGACGTCCAAGGGCGTCATGTCCGACGCCGCCGCCCGCGACCAGAACGTCGGCGGCGAAGTCCTCTGCAGGGTCTACTGACATGTCCCGTATCGGCAAGAAGATCATCGCCGTGCCCAAGGGCGTGACCGTCACGATCGACGGCCAGACGGTCTCCGTGAAGGGCCCCAAGGGCGAAAGCTCCTGGACCGTCGCGGAAGAGATCGTCGTGACCCAGGACGACGGCGGCCTGTCGCTGGCGCTGAAGGCGGACACGCCCCGCGCACGCGCCATGTGGGGCCTGTCGCGCACGCTGCTGGACAACATGGTGACCGGCGTCACCACGGGCTTCGAGAAGACCCTCGAGCTGGTCGGCGTCGGCTATCGTGCGGCCTTGAAGGGCCAGGCCCTGTCGCTGCAGCTCGGCTTCAGCCATGAGGTGGACGTTCCGCCTCCGGCCGGCATCACCTTCGCCGTGCCGAAGCAGACCGAGATCAAGATCTCCGGCGCCGACAAGCAGGCCGTCGGTCAGGTCGCCGCCGTGATCCGCAAGTTGCGTCCCCCCGAGCCCTACAAGGGCAAGGGCGTGCGCTACGCCGGCGAGGCCGTGCGTCGCAAGGAAGGCAAGAAGAAGTAAGCCATGGCCACCACCCTCAAGCAAAACGCCAAGCGTCGCGCCGAGCGCACCCGCCGCCGCCTGAAGGCCGTGGCCAACGGCCGTCTGCGCCTGTCGGTCCACCGCTCGGACAAGAACATCTCGGCCCAGATCATCGACGACGCCCAGGGCGTGACCGTCGCCGCCGCCTCCTCGCTGGAAGCCGGTCGCGGTTCCAAGGGCTCGGACACCGCCGCTGCTGCCATGATCGGCAAGCTGGTGGCCGAGCGCGCTCTCGAGAAGGGCGTAAAGGACGTGGTCTTCGACCGCGGCGGCTACATCTATCACGGACGGGTGAAGGCGCTGGCGGATGCCGCGCGTGAAGCCGGCCTGAACTTCTAAGGACCGCACAGATGGCGCAAGCACCTCAACGTGGCGGCGGCGGCAACGACCGCAACCGGCGCGACAACCGCAACGCTCCCGTCGACGGTCCGGACTCGGACATCGTCGAGAAACTGGTCCACATCAACCGCGTCGCGGCCACGGTCAAAGGCGGCCGCCGGTTCTCGTTCGCGGCCCTGATGGTCGTCGGCGACGGCAAGGGCCGCGTCGGCTTCGGTCATGGCAAGGCGCGCGAAGTGCCGGAAGCCATCCGCAAGGCGACCGAAGAAGCCAAGAAGACGATGATCCGCGTGCCCCTGCGCGAGAACCGCACCCTGCACCACGACGGCAACGGCCGTTGGGGCGCCGGCAAGATCATGATGCGCGCCGCCCCTCCGGGGACCGGCGTGATCGCGGGCGGTCCGATGCGCGCCGTGCTCGAAACCCTCGGCGTCCAGGACGTCGTGGGCAAGTCGACCGGCTCGTCGAACCCCTACAACATGATCCGCGCCACCTTCGAGGCCCTCAAGGTCCAGTCGTCGCCCCGCCAGGTCGCGGCCAAGCGCGGCAAGAAGGTCGCCGACCTGATGGGTCGTCGCTCCGACGGCGCCTCGTCGCCTGAAGCCGTGGAGTCCTGATCATGGCCAAGAAAGACACCGCCACCGTCACCATCCGCCAGACCGGCAGCCCGATCCGTCGCAAGTCGGACCAGCGCGCCACCCTGGCGGGCCTGGGCCTGAACCGCATGGGTCGCGAGTCGACCCTGGAGGACACGCCCTCCGTCCGCGGCATGATCGCCAAGGTCGCCCACATGGTGGAAGTGGTCGAGAAGTAAGAGGGCTTAGTGGGTAGGGCCTGGGGCTTAGGGGAGGTCGGGATCGACCGAAGCCCAGGCCCCAGGCCCTAGGCCCTAAGACCTTTCGAAAAACAGCCGAGTCCGTGGCCAAGTCCCCGGGCGCTAGCACCCGAAAGGATCAGGCACATGAAACTGAACGAAATCCGCGACAATGCGGGCGCTCACAAGAAGCGCATGCGCGTCGGCCGGGGCCCCGGCTCCGGCAAGGGCCAGACCTCGGGCCGCGGCGTCAAGGGTCAGAAGTCCCGCACCGGCGTAAGCCTGCTGGGCTTCGAAGGCGGCCAGATGCCGCTGTACATGCGCATGCCCAAGCGCGGCTTCAACAATCCGGGTGCCCTGAAGCTGGCCGAGGTCAATCTGTGGCGTCTCCAGGACGCCGTGGACGGTGGCAAGCTGGATGCCAAGTCCGAGATCCGCGGCGAGGCCCTGGTCGCCGCCGGCGTGATCCGTCGCGTCAAGGACGGCGTGCGGGTGCTGGGCACCGGTGAAATCAAGGCCAAGCTCAACCTTGTCGTCTGGTCGGCCTCGGCCGGCGCGGTCAAGGCCATCGAGGCCGCGGGCGGCACCATCGTGCAGGAGCGGATCGCCGCCGAAGCCAAGGCCGCTGCGCGCGTCGAGAAGCGCAATGCCGCCAAGGGCAAGGCCCCTCCGGCCAAGGCGCCGAAGGGCGACGCCAACAAGGTTTCCGCCCGGGCCCGGCGCACCGCCGCCAAGGCCTGACGACAAAGGGCGGTGGCGGCCCTCGCAACCGGGCCGCAGACCGCCTATCTGACGGCCACCTAGTCGTGGGGACGCGTAATGGCTTCGGCCGCTGAACAACTTGCCGCAAACATGAACATCGGGTCGTTCGCCAAGGCGACCGACCTGCACAAGCGCCTGCTTTTCACCCTGCTGGCGCTCCTGGTCTACCGGATCGGCACCTTCGTGCCGATCCCGGGGATCAACTCCGAGGCCTTCCTCGCCTTCTTCCAGGATCCCGACGGGCAGCGCGGCATCCTGGACATGTTCAACATGTTCTCGGGCGGCGCGGTCGAGCGGATGGCCGTGTTCGCGTTGAACGTGATGCCCTACATCTCGGCGTCGATCATCGTGCAGCTGATGGCGGCGGTCTATCCGCCGTGGGAGAAGCTGCGCAAGGAAGGCGGCGAGAGCGGCCGCAAAACGCTGAACCAGTACACCCGCTATCTGACGGTGCTGCTGGCGCTGATGCAGTCCTTCGGTATCGCCGTGGGCCTGAACGCCCAGCAGGGCCTGGTCGATGAGCCGGGGCTGTTCTTCATCATCTCGACGGTCACCGTCCTGACCGGCGGCACCATGTTCCTCATGTGGCTGGGCGAGCAGGTCACCGCGCGCGGCGTCGGCAACGGCATCTCGCTGATCATCTTCGCCGGCATCGTGGCGGT
>CAMCIP010000066.1 GCA_945874855.1 Brevundimonas vancanneytii | reverse complement strand
ACTCCTGGGGCCGCACCGTGACCCGCAGCGAACGGGTCTGCAGCGGTCGCTGAGGAATCGCGTCGCCGCTCTTTTCAGCCCCCCTGTCGATCGGCGACGTGACGGAGGCCGCCGGTGGAACCCTCCACCGGCGGTCTTTCCCTGTCCGGACCGGTCCCGTCCCGCCGGGCCCGAAGCAGGAACTCGACATTGCCGTCGCCGCCCGTGATCGGGCTTTCCATCGTGGCCTGCACGCTCCAGCCGCACGTGGCCAGCCACCCACAGACCCGGTCCAGAGCCGCCTCTCGCGCCCCGGCATCGCGCACCACGCCGCCACGCCCGACCCGGGACCGGTCTTCCATCTCGAACTGGGGTTTGACCAGCGCCACCAGATCCGCACCCGGCGCGGCCAGGCTCAAGGCCGCCGGCAGGATCTTGGCCAGGCCGATGAAGCTGGCATCGCAGACGATCAGTTCCGGCGCCTCTTCGACGATCGTCGCCGTCAGGTCCCGCGCGTCCGTGCGCTCAAGGTTCGCCACCCGCGGATCTTCGGCGAGGCGCGCATGCAGCTGGCCCGAGCCCACGTCCACGGCGAAGACGCGCCGGGCCCCGCGCCGCAGGCACACTTCGGTGAAGCCGCCGGTGGAGGCCCCGACGTCCAGTACCACCCGTCCCTCCACCGGCACCGGCCAATGCGTCAGCGCATGATCCAGCTTCAGGGCCCCCCGCCCCACGAAATCATGCGCCTCGACCGCATCCAGCACCGCACCGGGCCGGACCTTCTGGGATGCGGAGGTCGCCGCCACGCCGTCGACGGTCACCCCGCCGGCCTCGATCGCCGCCCGGGCCCGGGCGCGTCCGGCGACAAGGCCGCGCGCGACCAGCAGGGCGTCCAGCCGCATCATGCGCCCTTATTCATGCGCCGGACGCATCCGTCAAAGGCCGCCTCCCTGGCCCTGCTGACCGGGGGCGGGCGCAAGGACAGCCTCATCGCCGACGCCCCGGTCCGGGCACAGAATTTTGCCTGAGCGGGCGTAACCCCGGGGTCGTCGGACGCGAAGTCATCGACGTCCCCTCAACACCGCCGGACCTCCGCCATGAACCAGACCCTGATCCTCGCCGCCAGCCTCCTCCTCGCCGCGCCCCTCGCGGCCGCGCCCCCGGCCGAGGCCAGTGCCGTGACACCCGCCGCCTGGCCGCCCGTCCATGTGGGCGAGGACGGCCTCGCCCTGTCGGGATACGACGCCGTCGCCTATTTCACTGAGGGGGGGCCGCGCCTCGGCGACGCCGCCCATACGCTGGAGTGGAACGGGGCCATCTGGCGCTTTGCCAGCGCCGCCAATCTGGCCGCCTTTCGCGCAAACCCTGAAGCCTATGCGCCCCGGTTCGGGGGCTACTGCGCCTGGGCCGCCAGCCAGGGCTATATCGCACCGGGCGATCCCGCCGTCTGGCGCATCGTCGACGGGCGTCTGTACCTGAACTTCAATGCCCGCGCGCAGATGCTGTGGGAGCAGGACATCCCCGGCGCCATCGCCCGCGGACAGGCCAACTGGCCCCGCATCCTCACCGTCAACCAGGGCTGAGCCGGGCCCCGACCGCGAGGAGAATGAAGATGCGCGCCGTCACCGTCCTGATCGCGCTGGGCCTCCTCGCGCTGACCCTGTGGGTAATCCCCTCGACCCGCAGCGGCATGCTGGTGCTGTCGGAAACCGTCAGCGCCAGCATGCCCCGCATGCTCACTCCAGGCCGCTGAGCCGCGCCAGCGCCACCTCAAGCCGCGCCTTGCCGGCCTCGGCCTCGGCCAGCTTGTCGCGCTGCTCGGCCACCACCTCGGGCGCGGCGCGGTCGAGGAAGCTGGGATTGCCCAGCTTCTTCATCACATGGGCGGCGTCGGATTCGAAGGCGGCGATCTCCTTCTCCAGACGTGCGCGTTCTGCCGTCAGATCCACGATCCCGGCCAGGGTCAGGGCCACGGTGGCGCCGCCACAGACCAGGGTCACCGCCCCTTCGGGCACCGCTTCGGCTGCGCCGATCTCCGACGCCCGGGCCAGGGTCAGCAACAGGTCGCGGTGGCGCGCGATCCGGGCGACGGTCACGGCGTCCGGCGCGACGAAGGTCAGGGGCGGCTTCGCGGCCGCCACATTCATCTCGCCCTTCAGCGACCGCACGGCCTCGACCACCTCGACCAGCCAGCCGATCTCTGCCTCCGCCTGCGCGTCCACGAAGGCGTCGGGCAGGTCGGGCCAGCGGGCGCCCAGCAGCATGGGCTCGTCGCGCGCCGGCCCGGTCTTGCCCAGCTCGGCCCACAGCTCCTCGGTGATGAAGGGCATGACCGGCGCCAGCAGCTTGATCGTCTGATCGAGGGTCCAGGCCGTCATCGCCCGCGTCTCGGCCCGGGCCGCCTCGTCCGAGCCCTGGAACACCGGCTTGGCCAGTTCCAGATACCAGTCGCAGAAGACGTTCCAGACGAAGCGGTAGAGGGCCGATGCCGCATCGTCGAACCGCCCGCCCTCAATGGCCGCCGACACCTGACGCTCGGCCCTGGTCAGCTCGCCCCGAACCCAGCGGTTCAGCGTCTGCTCCACGCCCGCCGGGTCAAAGTCCGGCACGCGCGCGCAGCCGTTCATCTGCGAGAAGCGCGCGGCATTCCACAGCTTGGTGCCGAAGTTGCGATATCCTTCAATGCGCTGACGCGACAACTTGATGTCGCGTGTGCCCGACAATATGGCCATGGTGAAGCGCAAGGGGTCGGCGCCCAGCTCGTCGACAATGGTCAGGGGGTCGATGACGTTGCCCTTGGACTTCGACATCTTCTGGCCCTTCTCGTCGCGGACCAGGCCATTGATGATGACGCGTTTGAACGGCACCTCATCCATGAAGTGCAGTCCCATCATCATCATCCGGGCGACCCAGAAGAAGATGATGTCCGCCGCCGTCACCAGATCGCTGGTCGGATAGAAGCGCTTCAGGTCCTCGGTCTGGTCCGGCCAGCCCATGGTCGAGAACGGCCACAGGGCCGAGCTGAACCAGGTATCCAGCACATCCTCGTCCTGGGTCAGTGGCCTGCCCCCCGCCTGGGCCATGGCCTCCGCCTCGGTCTCGGCGACGTAGATGGTCCCGTCGGCATCGTACCAGGCCGGGATCCGATGGCCCCACCACAGCTGGCGCGAGATGCACCAGGGCTCGATGTTGCGCAGCCATTCGAAATAGATCTTCTCGTAGGACTTGGGCTCGAACACCGTGTCGCCCTGCTCCACCGCCTTCAGCGCCGGCTGGGCCAGGGTGTGGGCGTCGACGTACCACTGGTCCGTCAGCCACGGCTCGATGACCACACCGGAGCGGTCGCCGTGCGGGACCATGTGGCGGGTCTTCTCGATCTGCTTCAGCCAGCCCTCCTCTTCCGCACGGGCCACGATGGCCTTGCGGGCGGCGAAGCGGTCCATACCCTCGTACTCTGCGGGCACGTCGGGCGTGTCGGCCCCGGTGATCCGACCGCAGGCGTCCATGACGTTCAGCGCCGCCAGCCCCGCCCGCTTGCCGACCTGAAAATCGTTGAAGTCGTGCGCCGGGGTGATCTTCACCGCGCCCGAGCCCTTGGCCGGGTCGGCATAGTCGTCGGCCACGATCGGGATGCGACGCCCGGTGATCGGCAGGATCACCGACTTCCCGACAAGCCCCGCATACCGCGCGTCGTCCGGATGCACCGCCACCCCGGTGTCGCCCAGCATGGTCTCGGGCCGGGTGGTGGCCACGACGATGAAGTCCCGCGTCTCCCACGCCGTCGCCTTGCCTTCCTCGTCGAAGGCGACCGGGTGCTCATAGGTGACTCCGTCCGCCAGCGGATAGGCGAAATGCCAATAGGCCCCGTCGACCTCCTTCTGCTCGACCTCCAGATCCGAAATGGCCGTCTGGAAATGCGGGTCCCAGTTCACCAGCCGCTTGTCGCGATAGATCAGGCCCTCCCTGTGCAGCTGGACGAAGACCTTGCGCACGGCCGCAGACAGGCCCTCGTCCAGGGTGAACCGCTCGCGCGACCAGTCGCAGCTGGCGCCCAGCCGGCGCAGCTGGCGCACGATCGTGCCGCCGCTCTCGGCCTTCCACTTCCACACCGTCTCCACGAAGGCCTCGCGGCCCATGTCGCGCCGGCCGATGTTGCCGGAGGCAGACAGCTGGCGCTCGACCACCATCTGGGTGGCGATGCCGGCGTGGTCCGTGCCCGGCAGCCAAAGCACGGCCTTGCCCTTCATCCGGTGATAGCGCGCCAGGATGTCCTGCAGCGTGTTGTTCAGCGCATGGCCGATGTGCAGGCTGCCCGTGACGTTCGGCGGCGGGATGACGATGGAATAGGCCTCGGCGGCCGTGTCCTGTTTCGGCGCGAACAGGCCCGACGCCTCCCACATCTCGTACAGACGGGGTTCGGCGGCGGCGGGAGTGAAGCGTTCCTGGAGCATGGGCAGTCTTTCCGGCCCTCCCGTCACCCGCACGCGGTCCCGAGAGGAAATTTCGTCAAAAAAGAAGGGGCGGCCCCGTCGGAGCCGCCCCTGGTTCAATGGCAGAGGGTCGGGGGCGGGGCTAGCGCGGCAGTCCGTTCAGGCGCGATACGCGCTCGACTTCCTTGGATACCTCGGTCTCGACGATGCCCTGCAGATTGGCGTCCAGCCACTCCCGCAGCATGTCGCGCAGCATGGGGCGGATCATGGCGCGGACCATGTCCTCGATCGCGCCTCCGGCGCCTGACGAAGCGATCTCGGGCTCGGCGGACGGACGGCTGAAGGCGGCGGTCAGACCGGCGAAGGCCGAGGCCGCACCGGCCGCGGTGGCCGCGCTGACGATGGGGGCCTCGTCCAGCACCGGCGCGGCGCTGACCGGGGCGGAGGGGAAGGGCGCGGGTTCCGGCGCCGGCTCGGGCTCCACCTCAACATAGGCGGACACCTCAAGATCGCCGATGGTCTCGGCGGCCGGGGCCTCATAGCGGTCAGTCAGTTCCAGAACGTCGTCCTCGACCGGTGCCGGCGCGGCCTCCACCACGGGCGGCGCAAAGGCGGGCTCTGGCGCGGGTTCGGGCGCGGACGGCACCGCCGCCGTCGCGGCCGGGGCATCGTCCTCGGAGATGATCCGGCGGATCGACGCCAGGATCTCCTCCATCGTGGGTTCCTGGGCGGTCTGATCGGTCATGGCTCAACCTAGAACGGAAGCGACGCGGGCGCGGCCGACGACGGTCACGGGATGTCCCCTCGTCGCACCATAACCGCTCGGAATCAACGCAAGATTTTCGCCTGATTGGTTAACTCTGCTTATCCACCCGGCGCGGTCATGATGACGTCGCCCTTCAGGCGCGCATCGATCGGCGCGTCTTCGGCGTCGTCAGCGGGCACGATCGGCGGGGCGGCAATCCGGTCCAGAGCCTCGATGGCCCCCTCCCACGGCAGGGCCCCGCGGTTGCGAACCCGCTGATAGTTGTCCGACGGATCATAGACCTCAACGCCCGGCGCCAGCAGGGCCACGTCCAGCCGCCCCATGGCCAGCAGCAGATTGGCCTGGGCGACATATTCATTGCGGCGTGCGGTGGCCAGGGCGACCTCCGCATTGCGCAGCTCCAGCTCGCCGTTCAGCACGTCCAGCGTGGTCCGCAGCCCGACCTGGGCCTCCTGGCGCACGCCCTCGGCGGCCACTGTGGCGGCGCGCACCGCCTCCTCCCCGGCCGCCACTGTGGCGCGGGCCGAGACGACCTGGGCATAGGCCGAGCTGACCGACTGGAGCACCTGGCGGCGCTCGCCCTCGATCGCGATCTGGGCGCCATTGGCCTGTTCCAGGGCCTGGGTCACGCGCGAGGCGTTCAGACCGCCCGTGAACAGGGGCACCGACAGGGAGGCTCCGGCCGTAAAGCTGGTGCGCTCGGCCAGGTCGAAGTTGGACAGGTCGCTGCTCGACCCGCCGTAGGAGGCCGAGGCGCGAAGCGAAGGCAGATACTCGGCCCGCGCCAGCGCCACCCGCGATTCGGCCGCGGCCAGCGCATAGGCAGCCGAGCGAATGGCGGGATTTTCATCGAGCGCCACGTCGAGAGCGGCCTCGAAGTCGCCGGGCAGGCCGCCCAGCGGCGGCAGGGCCGACAGGGTGCCGGGCGTCTGGCCGACCACGGAGGCATAGGCCGCACGGCTGACGGCCAGCTGGGCCCGGGCATTGGCGAGGTCGGCCTGGGACTGCGCGAGACGCGCCTGGGCCTGGGCGACGTCGGTGCGGGTGATCTCGCCCACCTCAAACCTTGCCGCGGCTTCTTCCAGCTGGCGCTCGAGAACCGAGAGATTGGCCTCGCGAATGCGCAGGATCTCCTCGTCGCGCAGCACGTCGGCATAGACCTGGATCACAGAGGCCAGAACCTGCTGTTCGACCGAGCGCAGGTTCTCGCGCCCCGCCATCACATTGGCTTCCGCCACCGAGATGCCCAGCCCGATCCGCCCCCCGGACCACAGGGTCTGGGAAAGACCAACGCTCAGGCCGCCGGAGGTCGAGTCGCTGTTCGAGCCGGGGACATTGACCGTGGCGTCGGGAATCCCGTCGCCATTGGTGTCGACCTGCTGCGGTCCGCCCTGGGTCTCGCTCCAGCTGTAGTTGGCGCTGGCGGAGAGGTCGATCGAGGGCCGCAGGCCGGCCCGTGCCTGGGGCACTGACTCGTCCAGCGCCCGCTGGCTGGCGCGCTGTCCCAGCACGGTGGGATTGGTCCGGTAGGCCAGGCCGACCGCATCAGGCAGGGTGTCCTGGGCCCAGGCGGGCGCGCCCATGCCCGCCGCGAGGACGAGGACAGCGGCGGAGACCAGAGCTCTGGTACGGTTCGACATGTTCAGCCCTTGAAGTCGGTCGTCGGAGGGGGAGCGACGCCCATTGGTGCTCGAGGTAAGTGCGGAAACCCTGAACCGCACGCCAGTTAAGTTTTTTTCACGCGGCCCTGCCGGTGATCCGTCGGATTGCGGCCTCAGAATGCGAAAGCCGGTTCGGGCCGCATGTCATCGAGCACGGCCGGCGACGCATCGAACAGCTCGCGGCGCGACAGTCCCTGCTCGCCGCGCACATACAGGACGGCCCGCCCGACCTGTCCGTTGCGCTCCACCAGGACGGCACGGCCACCCGGCCGCAGGGCCTCCAGCCAGGCCGTCGGACGTCCCGGCAGCCCGCCCTCACTGACGATCAGATCCCAGTCGCCCCCGTGCGGCTGCGCCAGCGGCGCGATCACCGGGGTCACCTCATGATCCGCCAGGGCCTCACCGATCACGTCGAACACGGCGGGATCGGCCTCCTGGGCCGTCACCGTCAGGCCCATCCGCGACAGAACCGCAGCGGCATAGGGGGCGGCAATGGCGAGGGCTGTCTCGCCCGGTCGCGGCACAGCGGCCATCAGAAGCTTGGCCACTTCGCGCGCCTGCATCAGCCGACGGCCCGACGTGATCTCCACGTCGACCTCGGCATAGGCCGAAAAGGCCCGGTCGGGTGCGCAGAACCGCTCGCGCGCCACCTCGAGCAGCGCGGCCTGAAGACCCCGGTCTGTCACGTCGTTGACGCGGACCTGCGAGTCCACCATCGCCTTTCGTGCGGCCGTCATGTCCATGGTTGTCCACCGTCGTTGATATGCCGCGCGCTTATAGGCCCTCACGGCGAATTGGGAAACCGCGGAAGCGCGACGACGCGCGCTTCTTCACCGATCGCGTTGCGGCCCCCGATCCGATCTGATAGCTGACGCGGCTCGCGAAGACGCGGTCCCCGAATATGGGCCCAGCGGCCTGATGGCGGAGTGGTTACGCAGCGGACTGCAAATCCGTGCACCCGAGTTCGATTCTCGGTCAGGCCTCCATCGCGACCCCCGAAAATCAGGTGACGACCGACGGGGCCGTCCGCCCCAGCCGCGCCTCGACCTCGGCGAAGGTCCGGGACGCCGCCGACAGCGGTTCCAGCAGGGGCATGAGGGCCCCCTCGACCTCACCGTCGGGCGCGATGAACCGCTCCAGATAGACCCGCAAGGTCGCGCCTGACGATCCGGTGCCGGACAGGCGGTACGTAATGCGGGCGTCAGGGCTGAGCGTGAGCTCGATCCCCTGCCCCTGTGCCCGGGCCCCGTCGACAGGGTCCACATAGGCGAAGTCGCGGGCAGCCTTGACCTGGAACCCGCCGAGATCGGTGCCGACAGCGGACGCGACGCGGGCCTGCAGCTCGGCCATGAAGGTCGCGGCGACAGCCGAATCCAGAGCCTCATAGTCCTCGCGCCGGAAGGCGTCGCGGCCATACTGACGCCAGTGCCGCGTCACGAGCTCCCGCACCCCCACGCCCTCGACGGCCAGCAGGTTCAGCCAGAACAGCACAGCCCACAGACCGTCCTTTTCCCGCACATGGTCCGATCCGGTGCCGAAACTCTCTTCGCCGCACAGGGTGATGCGTCCGTCGTCCATCAGGCTGGTGAACCACTTCCATCCCGTCGGCGTGACATGGCAGGGCACGCCAAGCGCCGCCGCCACGCGGTCCGCGGCGCGGCTGGTGGGCAGGGAGCGGGCCACGCCGCGCACGCCGGTCGCATAGCCCGGCACACGGTCGGCCAGGGCCGTCAGTATGGCCAGGCTGTCGCCCGGCGAGACGACGAAGCCGTCCGGCCCCACGATCATGTTGCGGTCGCCGTCTCCGTCCGAGGCCGCGCCGAAGTCGCAGCTGTCCGGCCCGGACAGGGCGGCCATCAGCTCGGGCGCATGGTCCGGATGCGGGTCCGGGTGGCCGCCGCCAAAGTCCGGACGGGGTACGGCATTGATGACCGTTCCCGGCGGCGCGCACAGCCGACGCTCGAACAGGTCGACCGCATACGGACCCGTCACCGCATGCATGGCATCGAACCTCATGCGGAACCCTCCGGCCAGCAGGGCCCGGATGGCGTCGAAGTCGAACAGGCTCTCCAGCAGGTCGGCGTGCGCGACGACGGGATCGATCACCTCGACGACCGTCTGGCCGATCCGCGTCTCACCCGGGCGATCCAGATCCAGCGTGCCCTGGGTCTCGATCCGCCAGGCGCTGATGCCGCGACTGCGGGCGAAGATCTCCTCGGTGAGGGATTCCGGCGCGGGGCCGCCGCTGCGGGTGTTGTATTTCACGCCGAAGTCGCCGTCGGGGCCGCCCGGATTGTGGCTGGCGGACAGGATGATCGCCCCCTGCGCCCCCGTGGTCCGCACCAGATGCGACGCGGCCGGGGTGGACAACAGGGCCCCGCGTCCGACGCGCACCCGGCCATAGCCCGCGGCCGCGGCCATGCGGATCACGGTTTCGGCCGCCTCGCGCCCGAAAAAGCGTCCATCGCCACCGACGATCAGGCTGGCGTCGTCGCCCGGCGGGTCAGCCTCGAGGATCGCCTGAAGAAAGGCTTCGAGATATCCCGGCTCCATGAACCGGCGCGTGGACTTGCGCAGTCCGGAGGTTCCCGGCCGCTGATCGTCGAACGGCTGCACGGAGTTGACGATGACGGCCAAGCGCGGCTCCTTCTCGAGGACGGGCGCGCGAAGGGAAACGGCGTGCCCGGCTCAGCCGAGGCATCGCAGAGGGCCGGCTCCGCGACAAGCGAAGCGGCGTGTTTCAGGTGATGGGCGCCGTGATCCAGCCGACGGCACCCGCTGCGCCGACGGCGCCAACGACCACCGCCACAGCCAGAATCAGTCTCGCGTGACGCCCCAATGCACCGACCAAGCCACCAAACATGAACTGTACTCCCCGGACGGCCGCATCTCCGCCACATTCCGGGCCGGCCATCAAGGTGTACAAAGGGTTAAGACGGTTCACGCCTGTGTGATCACGATTTAGTCAGGGTCAGCCCGTGGAGGGCGATGGCGGCCGATGTCGCCACGTTCAGCGAATCGAACCCCGCCCTCATGTCGATCCGGACGCTGCGAATCCCGGCCAGGACGTCGGCCGGCAGGCCGGGCCCCTCGGCGCCCACGACCAGGGCCCGTCGTGCTGAAACCTTCAGGGTCTTCAGGGATTCCCGTCCGGACGGACTGAGGGCGAGCGTTTCCACGGCCCGGGCCTGCAGATCGCCCAGCAGATCCCGGATCGGACCGCCGCGCACGATCGGCAGGGCGAAGGTGGCCCCCACAGCCACCCGCAGCGCCTTGCGGTAGAAGGGGTCGCAGCAGCCGTCGTCGAGGACGACCGCATCGACGCCAAAGGCCGCCGCATTGCGCATCAGCGCGCCCATATTGTCGTGATTGCCCACGCCGGAGATCACCAGCACCGTCGTCGGACCGCGCCCGACAGCGGCGTCCAGCCTGACCGACGGCGGCACGCGCCCCATGGCCAGAATGCCGCGGTGCAGGGGGAATCCCGCAATTTCGTCCAGCAGGCCCTGCGAGGCCGAATAGACGGGCGCCCGCCCGGCCAGAACGGTCTCCACGTCCGCCAGCGCCGCCTGCCGGCGCTCGTCGATCAGAACGGCCTCGATGTCGCAGAGCGAGGATGGGGCGACCAGGCTGCGCAGCACCACGGCGCCCTCGGCCACGAAAAGGCCGAGACGCCCCACCAGGTCGCGCTCACGCACGTCGCGGAAGGCGGCGATGCGGGAATCGTCGGCGCGGTCGATGCGGATGGGAGCCATGGCGGCGATTTATCGTTGCGCGGGCCGCGCGGCCACTGCTATAGCGCCCGCCTCCTGAGGCGGCCCATTCCGCGGTAGCTCAGTGGTAGAGCAGCCGACTGTTAATCGGCTGGTCGTAGGTTCGAATCCTACCCGCGGAGCCACTCTCTCGCCGACCAAAAAAA
>CAMCIP010000065.1 GCA_945874855.1 Brevundimonas vancanneytii | reverse complement strand
GGTGCGCGAGGCCTGGCCCCTTCTCTTCGTCTCGTCCCGGCCGGACGAGGTCGCGCCCGGCTGGGCCGACGCCGAGGCGGGCCGGGGCCGCGACCGGGCCGACCGCGCCGACGCCGACTTCATCCGCTTCCACTATGACGTCGGCAACGACTTCTACGCCCTGTTCCTCGATCCCGAGCGCGTCTACTCCAGTGCCGCCTTCGCGCCCGACCCCGAAGACGGCGGTCCCGACGATCTGGACGCCGCCCAGCTCCGCAAGCTGGACCGCATCTGCCGCAAGCTGAACCTGCAGCCCGGCGACCGCCTGCTGGACGTCGGCTGCGGCTGGGGCGGTCTGGCGATCCACGCCGCCCGCCATTTCGGCGCCACCGTCCACGGCGTGACCCTGTCGCCCGCCCAGCTGGCCTTCGCCCGGGCCCGCGTCGAAGACCTCGGCCTGACCGACCGCATCACCCTGGAGCTCGAGGACTATCGCGACCTCGACGGCCGCTATGACGCCGTCAGCCAGATCGAGATGTTCGAGCATCTGGGATTTCGCAATCACGACCTGCATTTCCGCACGGTCCACCGCCTGCTCAAGCCCGGAGGCCTGTATCTGCATCAGGCCTCGATCCGGCGCGGCGGGGTGACGCCGGGACGGCCCGGCCGGGCGGCGCGCGCCATCACCCGCTTCATCTTCCCCGGCGGGGAGCTGGACACCCTGGCCATGACGGTCGACGGTCTCGCAAGACACGGCTTCGAGACCCTGGACGTCGAGACCCTGCGTCCGTCGTTCGAGCGCACCCTGCGGATCTGGTCCGCCCGCCTGCACGCCCGCCGCGACGAGGCCGAGGCCATGGTCGGTCGGGCCCGCACCGATCTGTGGCTGGCCTATTTCGCCCTGTTCGCCCGCGGCTTCGAGCGCGGCGTGGTAAGTGTCCACCAGACCCTGGCCCGCCGCCGGACTCCGGGGCGTCACGGCCCGATCTTCAGATGACTCCGCCCGCGCCTCCCGGCGCCTGGGCCGACCTGACCGGGGCCTCGCCGCGCTGGGTCCGGACGGTGGTCTATGCCGCCCTGGTCGGCCGGCTGGCCGCCCTGCCGCTGGGCCTGATCGTCGGCGCGGTCTGGGGCGAGGCGGGCTTCGCCGGCTTCTCTGGCCTGATCGAGGCCGTGGACCTGCGTCTGATCCTGCTGGCCGTCGTCTTTGCCCCGCTCGTGGAACAGCTGCTGGTGCTGGTCGCGGTCGGGATCCTGCACTGGGGGCTCAGGCTCGCGCCCTGGCCCGCGGCGCTGATCTCGGCGGCCGGCTGCTGCGCCCTGCACGGCCTCGTGCCGGCGTCGATCCTGGTCTTTCCCCTCTTCGCCCTGCTGGGCATCGTCCAGATCAACCGGGCCCGGCGCGGGTCGCTCCTCGCGGGCTTCGGCCTCGGCGTGCTGATCCACGCCCTCGCCAACGGGGTGGCGGTGCTCAGCGCCCTGGCGCTCGGGCTGTGAAAATCACCGGCACCCTCTCGCGCGTTACACAATAACACTATATAGCCGCCGAATGGTCGATGGCTCCGCCCCCTCCCTGCTCTTGCCGCTGCTGGCCAGCGGCTTCGGCGTGGCCTTTCTGCATGCGGCCCTGCCCACCCACTGGCTGCCCTTTGTCCTGGTCGGGCGCGCCCAGCGGTGGAGCCTCGGGACCACCCTGACCGCCGTGGTCGTCGCCGGTCTGGCCCACATCGCCACGACGGCCCTGGTCGGCAGCCTCATCGTGCTGGCGGGTCTGGCTCTGGAAGGCTGGGTCGCCGGTCTTCTGCCCTGGCTGTCTTCGGCCCTGCTGTTCGCTTTCGGACTCTTCTATCTGGTCCGCGCCGCGGTGCGCCGACCGGTCCTGGCCGGTGGTCCGCAGATGACCATGCCCCCGCCCGCCGTCTCGACCCCCACGGCCTTCCTGGGCCTGGTCGCCCTCATGGCCCTGTCGCCGGGCGAGGTGCTGCTGCCCTTCTATCTGTCGTCGGCTGATCAGGGGGTGGCCGTGCTGTCGGCCCTGACGGTCGTCTTCGCCCTCGGCACCGTGCTGGGCATGGGCGTCTTCACGGCCGTCGCCCGCGCCGGCGCCGCCATCCTGAAGCTGGATCGCTGGGCCCGGTTCGAGGATGCGGTCCTGGGCCTGGCCCTGATCGCCGTCGGACTTCTCGTCGTGGCCCGCGTCCACTAAGGCTGGCCGATGGCCCACGATGCCGCCCACCCCCGGTCCCACGGCCACGATCACGCCGGACACGATCACGGACACGGGCACGGCCATGGGCATGATCACGGCCACGGCCATGGTCACGGTCATCATCATCACGGCCCCGTAGACACCGGCGACTGGCGCTATGTCGTCGCCCTGTCCGTCAACCTGGCCTTCGTGGGCGCCGAGGTGGGAGCCGGGCTGTGGGCCGGATCGACCGCCCTGCTGGCCGATGCGGGGCACAACCTCTCCGATGTCTTCGGCCTGGCCATGGCGGGGGCCGCGGCCTGGCTGGGTCGCCGCGCGGCCTCCTCGCGCCGGACCTGGGGCTTCGGCAAGGCCACGGTCCTGGCGGCCCTGGCCAATGCGCTCCTGCTGATCTTCGCCTGCGGGGCCATCGCCTGGGAGGCCGGCCGCCGTCTGATGGATCCCGCGCCGGTCGAGTCCGGCATCGTCATGGCGGTGGCCGGCCTCGGCTTCGTCATCAACCTCGGGACCGCCCTGCTGTTCATGAAGGGCCGCCACGACGACCTGAACGTCCGCGGCGCCTATCTGCACCTCATGGCCGATGCCGCCGTCTCGATCGGCGTCGTGATCGCCGGCGCCCTGATCCTGATCACCGGCCAGTCGATCATCGACCCGGCGGTCAGCCTGCTGATCGTGGTCGTCATCCTGTGGGGCACCTGGGGCCTGCTGAAGGACTCTGTGAATCTGGCTCTGGATGGCGCCCCGGCCCATATCGACGTCGAGGCCCTGCGCGCCGACCTGTCGGCCCTGCCCGGCGTGTCCGAGGTCCACGACCTGCACGTCTGGGGCCTGTCCACCACCCGCGCCGCCCTGTCCGCCCACCTGGTCCACGCCCGCCCCGACCCGGAGACCCTGCTGAGAGAGGCCCAGGCCGTCGCCCGCCGCCGCGGGGCCGAACACGCCACCCTGCAGCTCGAGCCCGCGCGCCTGCCCGACTGCCCGGGCTGCTGAGTGGACTAACCGGACTTAGTCCACTATCTCTACGAGATGACCCAGGTGAACCTCCACGAGGCCAAGACCCACCTGTCGCGCCTCGTCGAGCGTGCGATGCAGGGCGAGGACGTCGTCATCGCCAAGGCGGGCAAGGCCAAGGTGCGCCTCGTCCCCGTCGAAACACGCGAGGAGACGGCCAAGCGCCGCATCGGCTTCCTCGACGGCCAGTTCAAGGTGCCCGACGATTTCGACACCATGTTCGCCGACGAGATCGAGGCGATGTTCAACGGCAAGCCGTGAACATCCTTCTGGACAGCCATCTGCTGCTCTGGCTCGTGAGCATGTCCGAACGTCTTCCGCACAAGGCCCGGCTGCTGATCGAGGAGCCCGCCAACCGGCTGACCTTCAGCGCCGCGAGCATCTGGGAGATCGCGATCAAGGCCAGTCGCGGCCGGGATGACGTGTTCATCGATCCGCACCTGCTGAGACGGACCCTCGTCGACAATGGCTTCACCGAGCTGGTCGTGAACTCGGACCATGCCCTCCGGGTGACGACCCTCCCGCTGCTGCACGGCGATCCCTTCGACCGCATTCTTGTTGCCCAGGCCGTGGTGGAGGGAATGACCCTTCTGACGTCGGACCGTGCCCTGGCCCGCTACCCCGGCCCCATTCTGCACGTCTGACCCCTTCCCAAGCGCCCGCGGAACCGCCATCTGGCGCTCATGGAAAAGACTCCCGTCACCGTCCTCACCGGCTATCTCGGCGCCGGCAAGACCACCCTGCTGAACCGCATCCTCACCGGGGATCACGGCAAACGCTACGCCGTCATCGTCAATGAGTTCGGCGAGATCGGCATCGACAACGACCTTGTGGTCGGCGCCGACGAGGACGTGTTCGAGATGAACAACGGCTGCGTCTGCTGCACCGTCCGCGGCGACCTGATCCGCGTGGTCAACGGCCTGATGAAGCGCCAGCGGCCCGGCAAGCCGGCCTTCGACGCCATCATCGTGGAGACCACCGGCCTGGCCGACCCCGGCCCGGTGGCCCAGACCTTCTTCGTCGACGAGGAGGTCAAGGCCAAGACCGTGCTGGACAGCGTCACCGCCCTGGTCGACGCCAAACATGTCATGGCGCGGCTGGACGACTCGCGGGAGGCGCGCGAGCAGGTCGCCTTCGCCGACCAGATCATCCTCAACAAGACCGACCTGGTCTCCGCCGACGAGCTGGCGGTGGTGGAGGCCCGGCTGCGCGGCCTCAACCCGCTCTCCCCCATCCTGCATGCCGAGCGGGCCAATGTGCCGCTGGATGCCATTCTGGGCCGCCACGGCTTCGACCTGGCCCGCATCTCGGAAGTGCGGCCGGATTTCCTCAATCCGCCCCACGGCGCCGAGGGACATGTCCACGACGCCGACTGCGGCCACGATCATCACGACCACGACCATGGCCATGATCACGGTCACGCCCACGCCCACGATCATCACGATCACGCCCACGGCCCGCGCGGCCACGCCCATGAGGACGACATCAAGGGCATCGCCCTGTCGCTGGACCGTCCGGTCGACGGGGCCCGCTTCACGGCCTGGCTCGACAGGTTGCTGGGCGAGCAGGGCCAGAACATCCTGCGCGCCAAGGGCATCATCGATGTGAAGGGCGAGGACCGCCGCCTGGTCTTCCAGGCCGTCCACATGATCCTGGAAGGCGACCTTCAGAAGCCGTGGGGCGAGGCCGAGCGCCGCTGGTCCCGCGCCGTCTTCATCGGCCGCGACCTCGATGAGGCCGCGCTGAAGGCCGGCTTCGAGGGGTGTGCGGCCTAGACCGCCGTCGCCCGGTTCCGCAGCGACAGGCAATAGCCGAAGGTCACCGCGATCCCCAGCATTACGGCGCCCCCGCCGACGGGCAATGCCAGGGCCAGGGGGGCGAAGGCGAAGGCGGCGGCATAGATCAGGCCGCTGATCGCCAGCGACCATCCGGCCACCCGCCGCGCTGCCCGTGCCCCCGTCCCGGGCACAAAGCCCTTGGGCAAGCGATTGCCCATCCAGGCGACCATCAGGCCGATGGCGCAGAGCACGATCCGCGTGGTCGTGTCCGCATCGATCAGACCCTGGCCACGGGCCCAGCTGGCCGCCAGCGCCAGAGCCAGAATGCCGCCGCCCCACATCAGGCTGCCCTTGATCTCGCTTTTCATCTTGCCGTCTCCTCCTTGGGGGCGGGCCCCTCGGCACCGCCGAACGAGTGGACGAAGCCCAGCAGCGCCTCTTCGAGCACCGACAGCTTCAGGTGATAGATGACGGACTTGCCCGCCTTCTCCGCATGCACGAGGTCCGCCTCCTTCAGCACCGCGAAGTGCGCCGACATGGTGGGTTTGGACACGTCGAACCGGTCGCTCAGCTCGCCCGCGCTCATCGGCCCCGCGCGCAGCAGTTGCAGCACACGGCGGCGGGTGGGATCGGAGAGGGCTTTGAAGACCAAGCTCATGAGTCGAGAATTAGCTAAACATCGAAATGAGTCAAGCGGACTCTTCCACGGGTCCGAGTTCGGCTCAGGAACCGGGCGCATGACCAGGGACACCAGGGGATCGCCAGGAGCGCAATGGGACCGGGTCCGCGCCGCCTGCCTCGCCGCGCCGCCGCGGAGGGAGCCCGTCGACGAAGTTGACGCCCCCTGTCGGTGCCCTAAACCGCGCCCATGCAGTTCACCTTCGACGCCCAGCCCACCGCCGCCCTGTTCGATCGTGCCGGCGCCGTCTTTGCCCTGGGCGACGGTTCTGTCCGGTTCGAGAGCGGCGAGCGCAGCGACGCCCATGACGGGGCCGTCCTCTGCGCCTGCGTCCACCCGTCCGGCGACGGCGTGATCACCGGTGGCGATGACGGCCGGCTGGTCTGGGTCCGGCGCGACGAAGCGGTGGTGCTGGCTGACGCCCAGGGCCGTTGGATCGACGCGGTCGACGCCTCGGCCGAGAGCGGTCTGATCGCCTTCTCCCACGGCCGGACCGCCTCGGTGATCGATGCGAAGGACCCGGGCTTCCGCCGCGACTTCCAGCACGAGCGGACGGTGTCCGGCGTGGCCTTCGAGCCCAGGGGGCGCCGGTTGGCCTGCTCCACCTATGGCGGCGCCGCCCTCTGGTTCGCCCGCATCGCCGAACAGAAGCCGACCCTGCTGAAATGGGCGGGCTCGCATACCGCGGTCGGCTGGTCGCCCGACGGCGCCTTCGTCGTCACCGCCATGCAGGACGCCCAGCTGCACGGCTGGCGCCTCAAGGACCAGAGGAACCTGCGCATGGGCGGCTATCCGTCCAAGGTCCGCGCCTTCGCCTTCCTGGCCGGCGGCAAGCTCATGGCCACCGCGGGCGCGCAAGGCGCCGTGCTCTGGCCCTTCATCGGCTCGGACGGGCCCATGGGCCGCGAGGCGACCGAGATCGGCTATGACGAGGGGGCGCTGGTGACATTGGTCGCCGCCCGGCCCGGCCACGGCCACCTGGCCGCCGGCCTGAACGACGGCCGCGTCTGGACCGCCGACCCGGCCGCCCAGGGCCTCAACTTCGTCCGCGCGGAAAAGGCCGCCCCCATCGCGGCCCTCGCCCTCAGCCCCGACGCCCGTCGCGTCGCCTGGGCCGACGAGGACGGTGCCGCCGGGGTGACGGACATCTGATGGCCGGTGGGGGCTTGCCACGGGCGAGGCCTTGGCCATCATGCGCCCATGCCTGCCCCCCGACGCGGCGGCCCGCTGAGGATCGCTGCGGCCCTGATCCTGGTCCTGGTTCTGCTGCCCGTCGGCGGTGTGCTGACCCATGCCGTTGCGCCGCCGCTGACCACATTGTTGATGGTCGAACAGGGACTGAAAGGGCAGGGTGCGGACTATCGCTGGCGCAGGCTGGACGACATCTCGCCCCGGCTGGTCGAGGCCGTCATCGCCGCCGAGGACGCCCGCTTCTGCAGCCACTCCGGCTTCGACATGGAGGCGATCGAGAAGGCGCTTGAGTCCAATGCCCGCGGCCGTCGCGTTCGCGGCGGCTCGACCCTCAGCCAGCAGACCGCCAAGAACGTCTTCCTCTGGCCCGACCGCAGCTGGGTCCGCAAGGGTCTGGAGGCCGGCTACACCGTGCTGATCGAGGCGGTCTGGTCCAAGCGGCGCATCGTCGAGGTCTATCTCAATGTCGCCGAATGGGCCCCCGGGGTCTACGGCGCAGAGGCGGCCGCGCAGCACTGGTTCGGCAAGTCCGCCGCCGATCTGACCGCGCGGGAAGCCGCCAGACTCGCGGCCATTCTGCCAAGCCCGCGGCGGTACCGGGCCGCCTCGCCCGGCCCCTATGTCCGCCGCCGCGCCTCGCGCATCCAGGCCGCCATGGGCACGGTCCGAAACGAGGGCCTGGCCGCATGTGTGCTTAACTGATCCGTTAACCGATGATTATGGCGGTTCGCTTAACCGCGCCGGGGCCATTCTCGCCCTGTTGACTGTGGCCGGCATGCGTCTGCGGTAAGAGGGCGATGCGGGATCATGGGCATCTGGAATCGACTGGGCGGAGGTATGCGACGGCTGTCCGCCGACGCGCGCGGCAATGTGACCCTAGTGTTCGGCCTCACCCTGCCGGCCCTGATCCTGATGACTCTCGGGGGAGTGGACATCCACCGCGCCTCGACCGTCCGCATCAATCTGCAGGACGCCCTGGACGCTGCCACCCTGGCTGCCGCCCGGTCCCCGCACACGACCAACGCCGGCCTGCAGACCGTCGGCCTCGCCGCCCTGCGCGCCAATCTGAGCGCCTACCCCCAGATCACCCTGCGCGAGGACCAGACCATGTTCGTCCTCAACGAGGAGGGGATCGTGGTCGCCAACGCCCGGGTCGATGTGCGGGCCCTGGTCGCCAACATCATCCTGTCGCCCTTTGGCCAGTTCATGGAGGACGTCCTGCCCGTGGCGGCCAGCTCCGAGGTGTTCCGGTCCAACAAGATGGTCGAGGTGGCGCTGATCCTCGACAACACCGGCTCCATGTCCGGCACCAAGCTGACCAACACCAAGGCCGCGGCCGTCGACCTGATCGACCGTCTGGCCGCCGCCGACGCGCGCAGCGTGGAGCCGGACGCGGTCAAGATTTCGCTAGTCCCCTTCTCCATGACCGTGCGGGTGCACGGCGGCTTCGCCAGCCGGGCCGGCGTCACGGGCGCCAACGGCCTGAGCTGGCTGTCCCAGGCCACGGACCACACGGGCGCGACGGGGGCGACCGGCATCTTCTCGGCAGGCCGCAATCGCTTCGCCCTGCTCGACACCCTGCGCATCGGCTGGGCCGGCTGCATCGAGAGCCGCCCCTATCCCTACGACACCCTGGACACCGCCCCGACCAGCTCCGACCAGGCCACCATGTTCGTGCCCTTCTTCGCGCCCGATACCCCGGACGAGGGCGACGTCCCCGGGGACGGCACCTGGCAGGACTGGGCCTTCGACAACGACTGGCTGAACGACTCCGAGGCGGCCCGGTCCAGCACCTTCGAGTTTTCATCCTCGTCGGCGCGCGAGACCGAATGGTTCACCCGTACCAAGAACGTCAACAAGTACGCCCGCAGCCGCCTGCGGTCGGGCATCGGTTCGAGCCTGGGTCCCAACAAGGGCTGCAGCCTCGAGCCCGTGATGCGTCTCACCGACGATTTCGACGGGCTGAGGTCCGCGGTCAACCGGATGACGGCGACTGGCAACACCAATGTTCCCTTCGGCATGATGTGGGGCTGGCACACCCTGTCGCCCAACGCCCCCTTCTCCGACGGTCAGGCCTACGGCACCGACAGGCTGCAGAAGATCGCCATCCTGATGACGGACGGCGAGAACGTGAACTCCACCTATGACAACCCGAACAACTCCGTCTACGCGGGCGTCGGCCTGATCTGGCAGGACAGGCTCGGTGTCGGGGCCGGATCCAGTGGCACGGACCGACGCAACGCCATGGACGCCCGGCTGGAGGAACTGTGCGCGAACATGCGCGCCCAGGACATCATCATCTATACGGTGGGCGTCCAGGTCGACGCCCGCACCCAGACCCTGCTGCGCGAGTGCGCCACCTCGCCCTCCAACTATTTCAACGTGACCAACGTCAACGACATCGGCTCGGCCTTCGACCGCATCGCCGGCGCGATCGAGAACCTGCGCATCGCGGCCTGATCAGAGCAGGCGGATCTCGCGCAGCCGCTCGGCCAGATAGTCGTCGGCGGTGATGGCCCGGTCCGCATAACGGTCCGGGGTGTCCGGCGTGATCGTGGACGGCAGCGTCTCGATCAGGAAGTCCGGGTTGAAGTGCAGGAAGAAGGGGGTCGAATAGCGGGCGAAGCCGCGCCGTTCCGGGGCCGGATTGACTACGCGGTGGGTCGTTGACGGCAGGACGTGGTTGGTCAGCCGCTGCAGCATGTCGCCGATGTTGACCACCAGGGCTCCCGGCGGTGGCGAGATGTCCAGCCAGCTGCCGTCCTTCTCCTTCAGCTGCAGGCCGGCCTCCTCGGCGCCCAGCAGCAGGGTGATGACGTTGATGTCCTCATGTGCCCCTGCCCGGACGCCCGGCGCGTCGGCCGGCACCGGCGGGTAGTGCAGCAGGCGCAGCACGCTGTTGCCCAGCTGGACCTTGTCGTCGAACCAGTCGTCGGCCAGACCCAGATGCCGGGCGATCGCCCGCAGCAGCTTGCGACCCAGGGCATCCAGCGCCTCATACATCCCCTCGACGTGCGCGCGGAACGTCGGAATCTCCTCTGGCCACAGGTTCGGCGGCATGGTGGCGGTATAGGAGTGGCCTTCCGGCAGCTCGCGGCCCGTGTGCCAGAACTCCTTCAGGTCCGCAGCCTGGGCGTCTTTCGCAGCCTCGATCCCGAAGGGGGTCAGGCCACGCGCGCCGCCGGTTCCCGGCCGGTGGTACCGGCACTTGACCGCTTCCGGCAGGGCAAAGAAGGCCCTGGCGTCGTCGACGGCCGCCCCGATCAGGTCCATGTCCAGCCCATGGTCGGCCACCACGGCGAACCCGTACCGCTCGAAAGAAGCGCCCAGGTCGCGCGAAAAGCCGCCGAAGTCGCGTGCATAGTGGGCCATCGAGACCGGAACGATGCCGCGGGCGGCGGGGGAGGCAGACGATGTCTCTGGCACGGCGGGATCCTGGCGCAGGTCGGCAAGCCGGACAGATAGGCCCGCCGGTCGGCGGCCGCAAACAGGCTGGATGACGCAATGTCACCACGGCCGTTCATCACCGGTACAGGGGAACCTTTGCAGTAAGGTCGCGTTAGTTCGCCGGTTCCGGCTCAACTTCAACGAAAGACCTATCCCATGCGCTCCAGGATCCTGCTTTCCGGCCTCTGTGTCACCGCCCTGCTGGGCGCGGCCTGCTCGACCACCGATCCCTATCGCACTGACGCCCCGCGGAACAACACCGCGACCGGCGCGATCGTGGGCGCGCTTGGCGGGGCTCTGGTCGGCTATCTGACCAACACTTCGGACAGCGAACAGGGCCGCAAGAACGCCCTCATCGGTGCCGGCGTCGGCGCCCTCACCGGCGCGGCCGTTGGCCAGTACATGGACCGCCAGCAGCGCGCCATGGAGGAGCAGCTCAGCGGCACCGGCGTGGGCGTGGTCCGTCAGGGCGACGTGCTGGTCCTGCGCATGCCGTCCGATGTGACCTTCGGCACGAACCAGGACGCCATCAATCCGACCTTCCACGTGGTGCT
>CAMCIP010000064.1 GCA_945874855.1 Brevundimonas vancanneytii | reverse complement strand
TATATCCAGGTCGCCTACAACGCCTTCCTGCAGGGCTCGGCCTTCCAGTCGACGGTCCAGCCCAACGGGACCTTCTACAACCCCGCTCTGGACAGCCAGACCTATGCCGCCTTCAACGGCGCGCCGCGGACCTACGGCATGACCCTGCGGATCCGCTACTGATCCCGGGCTTCAGAACCTGAGGCGACCAGGCCGGCCGGGGGAAAACCCGGCCGGCTTTTTCGTGCGCCTCTGGCGTGGGGCGGGCAGGTCTCGCGCCTGGGCGGTTCGACCGGGCTGATCGTTCTGACCCGCCGGAGACGCACGCCGGGCACGGGCCCATGCCCGCAACCGGATCACCGGCATCGGTGGCGCTTCGGAGTCCCCCGCCCGGCTCCCGGTCGGCGACGGCAGGCGGCCGGCGGCCGGCGGCTGGCGGCTGGCGGCTGGCGGGCCCCCGGGAGCCTCGCTCAAGGCTGAAAGAAAAGGGGCCGCCCCCCCGGAGGAAGGCGGCCCCGATCGCGTCAGGCGTCCGGTCCTATTCCGCCGGGGTTTCCCCGGGCTCGGCGTCGCGCTGGGTGTGGAACATCTTGTCCAGGCGACGCTCCAGTCGGGTCTTCAGTCCGTCGATCAGGCTGAACACCGCCGGCACGAACACCAGGGACAGGGCCGTGGAGGTGATCAGGCCGCCGATCACGGCGATGGCCATGGGCGACCGGAACTCCGTCCCCTCCCCCAGGGCCACGGCGATGGGGAGCATGCCGAGCCCCATGGCCATGGTGGTCATGATGATCGGCCGGGCCCGCTTGTGCGCCGCGTCCATGATGGCGTCACGCCGGCTCATCCCCTGCCTCATGGCGATGATGGCGTAGTCCACCAGCAGGATGGAGTTCTTGGCCGCGATCCCGGTCAGCATGATGATGCCGATCAGGGCCGGCATGGACAGACCTCGCCCGGTTACCAGCAGGGCCGCAAAGGCCCCGCCGAACGACACCGGCAGCGCCGCCAGGATGGTGATCGGGTGAAAGAAGCTGCCGAACAGCAGCACCAGCACCACATACATCAGCAGCACGCCCGTGACGATCGCGAAGGCGAAGCCGGAGAAGGTCTCCTGCAGGCTTTCCAGCTCGCCCGACACCGCCTGGCTGACGCCCTCGGGCAGGTTTTGCATGGCCGGCAGGGCATCCACCGCCGCCGACGCCTCACCGAGGGTCGACCCGGCCAGCTCGGCCGAGATCCGGGCCACCCGCAGGCGGTCGTAGCGGTCGATCTGGTTCGGCCCCGCACCGAAGCTGACGTCCGCGACCGAGGACAGGGGCACGCCCTCGCCATTCGCCGTCGGCACCCGCAAGGATTCCAGCAGGGGCAGGTCCGACCGCGAGTCCTCGGTCAGCATGACCCGGATCGGGATCTGGCGGTCGCCGAGGTTGAACTTGGGCAGCAGCTGGTCCGCGTCGCCCAGGGTGGCCACACGCGCGACCTGGCTGATGTCCTGGGTGGAGACGCCCTGCAGGGCCGCGACGTCAGCCTTGGGGGTGATCAGGATTTCCGGCCGGACCAGGGCCGCCGTGGAGATGACATTGGACAGGCCGGGCAGGCCGCGCATCTCGCGCTCCACCGCCGCGGCGGCGTCTTCCAGCACCTCGCCGTCGTCGCCGACCAGGGAGATGGAGATCAGGCCACCCCCGCCGCCCTCGACACCGAACTGGACCCGGGCGCCGGGGATGGCGCGCAGGATCGGGCCCATCTCCTGCTCAAAGGCCTGCTGGCGCAGCGACCGCTCGCCCTTCGGCACCAGGTTGACGGTGAGCGAGGCGCGACGCACCTCGCCGGCACTGGAGCCGCCCCCCGGGCCGAAGCTGGTGGTGGCCGAGCCGACCGAGGAATAGACCGACTGAACCTCAGGCCGCTCACGCAGTTCGGCGTCGATCCGGCGCACCACGGCGTCAGTTTCCTGCAGGGTCGACCCCGGCGGGAGCTGGACGGTGATGTTCGAGCGCGACACGTCCTCGACCGGAATGAACTCGCCGGGCAGGCGCGAGGCCAGGAAGATCGAGAAGACGAAGAAGGCAAAGCCGCCGGCCATGACCATCCAGCGCCGGTCGAGGCACCAGCCGAGCATGCGCTGGTAGGGAGCCATCCACGACGGCTCGCCGTGCTCCTTGCCCTGGTTGGCCTTCAGCCAGTAGGCACCCATGAGCGGCGTCAGTGTCCGCGCCACGATCAGCGAGAAGAAGACGCTGACGCAGCAGGCGATGGCGAAGCTCTTGAAGAACTGGCCGACCACGCCGGGCATGAAGCCGGTCGGGGCGAACACAGCCAGCAGGGTGGCGGTGGTGGCGATGACCGCCAGACCGATCTCGTCGGCAGCCTCGATGGCGGCAGGATAGGGCGCCTTGCCGTCGCGGATGTGGCGGACGATGTTCTCGATCTCGACGATGGCGTCGTCGACCAGGATGCCGATGGTCAGCGACAGCGCCAGCAGGGTGACGACGTTCAGCGACTGGTCTGTCAGATCCATGATCCAGAAGGTCGGGATCAGCGACAGCGGCATGGCCACGGCCGCGATCAGGGTCGCCCGCCAGTCGCGCAGGAAGACGAAGACCACGATGATCGCCAGGCCCGCGCCCAGCAGCAGCGCCTCCACCGAGGCGTGGAAATTATTGATCACATCGCGGGTGGTATTGGTGACCTGTTCGATGGTCAGGTCGTCGCGTTCGGCGTCTAGGGCCTCGATCTCGGCCATGGTGGTCTTATAGACGTCCAGCTCCGACGAGCCCTTGGATCGCGACACCGAGAAGGCCACGACCTCCTCGCCGTTGAACCGGGCGCGGCCGCGCGGCTCGGACCATTCATCCACCACCTCGCCCAGGTCGCCCAGGCGCACGCTGCGGGCACCGACCGGGATCAGGGTCTGGCGCAGTTCCTCGATCGAGCCGGCCGAGCCGACGGTGCGTATGGCCTGCTCCTCGCCGCCGATCTGGCCACGACCGCCCGGCAGGTTGACGTTGGAGGCGCGCAACTGGTTCGACACCGCCGCGGCAGTGACGCCCTGGGCCTCCAGCTTGGCAGGGTCCAGCTTGATGCGGACCTCGCGCGCCACGCCGCCGTCACGGCTGATCTGGCTGACGCCCGAGATGGACAACAGCCGCTTGGAGACGGTGTTGTCGACGAACCAGCTCAGCTCCTCAGGGCTCATGCCCGGGGCGCGCACCACATAGGTGGCGATCGGCTGCTGGGTGAATTCGATGCGTTGGACGATCGGTTCCTGCACATCAGCCGGCAGGTCCTGGCGCACGCCCGAGATGGCGTTGCGGACGTCATTGGTGGCCTTTTCCAGGTCCACGCCCAGCTCGAACTCAATGGAGGTGGTCGAGACCGAGTCGTTGATGGTCGAGGTGATGTGCCGGACCTGGCCCAGGCCCGAGACCGAGTCCTCGACCAGCCGGGTGACCTGGGTCTCCAGCTCCGTCGGCGCCGCGCCGGACTGCACCACGGTGACCGCCACGATGGGCAGGTCGACATCGGGGAAGTTGTTGGTGCGCAGGTTGAAATAGCTCATCACGCCGGTCAGCGTCAGCACGATGAACAGAAGGACGACCGGAATGGGGTTCCGGATCGACCAGGCCGAAATGCCGTTCACATTCATCGCGCGGCTCCGGTCGAGGCCGGGGCCGCCGCCGGAGCGGCCGCAGGTCGGGCCGCCACGATCGTGACGGTGTCGCCGTCGCCGAGGAAGCCGGCGCCGGACACGACCACGCGCTCGCCTGCGTTCAGGCCCGAGGTGATGGCCAGGGCCTGGCCGGTGCGACCGCCGGTGGTGACGACGCGGAAGCGCACGACGTTCTGCGGGCCAACCACATAGACGCCCGCCTTGCCCTCACGATAGACGATGGCCGCCGACGGAATGGTCAGGGCCGGCTGGGCCCCGACGTCGATCTCGGCGCGGGCGAACATGCCGGGGCGCAGGGCGGTACCGGGCGACAGGGCGATGCGGGCGACGCCCAGCCGGCTCTGCGGATCGACCTCGGGCGTGACGATGCGGACCGTGCCGCTGGCCGCCCCCGCCTGATCTGACGAGATAACCGCGGTCATGCCGGGCCGGACCAGCGACAGCTCGGCCTCGGGCACCTGGGCGTCCAGTTCCAGCCGGCCGTCACGGACCATGCGGAACAGTTCGACCCCCGGCTGGACAATCTGGCCTCGGGTGACGTTCCGGCTGATCACGCGGCCGGCGACGGGCGCGCGCACGACCGTCTGCGCCAGCCGGGTGCGGGTCTCCGACAGGCCGGCGCGGGCCGAGGCCAGGCCGGCGGCCGAGGCGCGCTGATTGGCCGTGGCGGCGTCCAGCGAGGCCTGGCTGAGGAAGCCGCGTTCCCGCAGTTCCTGGGCACGGGCCAGGGCCGCGTCGTCGCGGGCCAGATTGGCCTCGGCCGTGGCGACCGCCGCCTCCTGCTGGCGCATCTGGGCCCGCAGGACCTCGTCGTTCAACTGAACGAGGGGCTGCCCCTGACGGACATAGGCACCCTCGTCGACATAGACGGCGGTGGCGACAAGACCCCCGGTCTCGGCGCCGATCGGCACCTCCTCCCAGGGCGAGACGCTGCCCGAGGCCGTGACGGTGCGCGGCAGGGTGGTCTGGGCGGCCATGGCCACGGTGACGGTCTGGCTGGACTTGGGGCCCGCCTCGTCTTCCTTGGCGTCGCTGTGCCCGCCGCAGGCGGCCAGCAGGGCCATGCCGAAAATCGCCGCGGCCAGACCTGCGGATCGCTGTGCAAACCTCACGACGCACCCCTGAGATGAGTTCGGCCGAACGTTGTCGTCCACGCCTGTTGACAAGCGGCCTCCTTACGCGGTCTCGGGCCACTTCTCAAACGCCCTGAACCACAATTACGATGAAGTAATATTGCAGTGCGGCAGACGCCCCCCGCGACCGCGGCGACGTGGCGTCCCGGCCCGGCCCATGCTAACCGCCCCCGACCATGACGACGCTCAAGACGCCGCCTCTCGGCAGAATCAGAAATTTCTCGGTGGTCGCCCACATTGACCACGGCAAGTCGACGCTCTCGGATCGCCTGATCCAGGCGACGGGCGGGCTGACCGCGCGCGAAATGTCGGCTCAGGTTCTTGATTCGATGGAGATCGAGAAGGAGCGGGGGATCACCATCAAGGCGCAGACCGTGCGCCTGCATTATCGGGCCAAGGACGGGCTCGACTATGTGCTGAACCTGATGGACACGCCCGGCCACGTCGACTTCGCCTATGAGGTCAGCCGGTCGCTGGCGGCGTGCGAGGGCAGTCTGCTGGTGGTGGACGCGTCGCAGGGGGTCGAGGCCCAGACCCTGGCCAATGTCTACCAGGCCATCGACAACAACCACGAGATCGTCCCGGTCCTCAACAAGATCGACCTGCCCGCCGCCGAGCCGGAGCGGGTGCGGGCCCAGATCGAGGAGGTGATCGGCATCGACGCCTCCGAGGCCGTGCTGTGCAGCGCCAAGTCCGGGATCGGCATCGAGGAGGTGCTGGAGGCCATCGTCACCCGCCTGCCGGCGCCGAAGGGCGACCCCGACGCCCCGCTGAAGGCCATGCTGGTCGACGCCTGGTACGACGCCTATCTGGGCGTGGTCCTGCTGGTGCGCGTCTTCGACGGCACGCTGAAGACCGGGCAGCGGGTCAAATTCATGCAGAACGGCTCGACCCATCTGGTCGACCGGGTCGGCGTCTTCCTGCCCAAGAACACCCCGGTCGAGAGCCTCGGCCCCGGCGAGGTCGGCTTCATCACCGCCCAGATCAAGGAGGTGGCCCAGGCCGCCGTCGGCGACACCATCACCGACGAGAAAAAGCCCACGGCGGAACCGCTCAAGGGCTTCAAGGCGGTGCAGTCGGTGGTCTTCTGCGGCCTGTTCCCGGTCGACGCCGCCGATTTCGAGGACCTGCGCGCCGCCATCAGCCGCCTGCGCCTCAACGACGCCAGCTTCACCTATGAGATGGAGTCCAGCGCCGCCCTGGGCTTCGGCTTCCGCTGCGGCTTCCTCGGCCTGCTGCATCTGGAGATCATCCAGGAGCGGCTGAGCCGCGAGTTCAATCTCGACCTGATCGCGACCGCCCCCAGCGTGGTCTACAAGATCAAACAGCGCGACGGCACCGAGATCGACCTGCACAACCCCGCCGACCTGCCCGATGTGATGCAGATCCTCGAGATCAGCGAGCCGTGGATCAAGGCCACCATCCTGACCCCGGACGAGTATCTGGGCGGGGTCATCAAGCTGTGTCAGGACCGCCGCGGCAACCAGCTGGAGCTGTCCTACGTCGGGGCCCGGGCGCTGGTGGTCTATGAGCTGCCGCTGAACGAGGTGGTGTTCGACTTCTACGACCGGCTGAAGTCCATCTCCAAGGGATACGCCAGCTTCGACTACGAGCTGACGGACTACAAGGTCGGCGATCTGGTCAAGATGAGCATCCTGGTCAATGCCGAGCCGGTCGACGCCCTGTCCATGCTGGTGCACCGCGGCCGGGCCGAGATGCGCGGGCGCGGCATGGTCGAGAAGATGAAGGACCTGATCCCGCCCCACATGTTCGTCATCCCCATCCAGGCGGCCATCGGCGGCAAGATCATCGCCCGCGAGACCGTCCGCGCCCTGCGCAAGGACGTGACCTCCAAATGCTACGGCGGCGACGCCACGCGCAAGAAGAAGCTGCTGGAGAAGCAGAAGGCCGGCAAGAAGCGCATGCGCCAGTTCGGCAAGGTCGAGATCCCGCAGGAGGCCTTCATCGCCGCCCTGAAGATGGACGACAACTGATCCCCACAGCCCCTGTCGGGGGCCGGGTCCGGCCTCAGCCCCGACCGGCCATCAACCGGCTCAGGGCCGCCTCTGCCTCCGGCCTGTTGGCGATGCGCGGCGAGACCAGCCAGGTCTCGTCATGCGGCACGCCCCGGGCCGTGGCGAGGGGCGCCCGCAGGAAGGCCAGGATCGCCAGCAGGACCGGCGTGCTGTCCAGCCCCGTCTCGACCTTCCGGCCGAACGGCAGCTGGCACACCAGTTCATAGGTCTCGACGTCGGAGTCATAGGCGGAACTGACCACCGCCATCCCGTCGAGATCCGCGGCCGGATAGGTCCTGACCGAGGTCCGGCCCAGCGACTGATAGGTGATGGTCAGCCGCCCGGGCCTTATCTCCCACCTCTGGTCGGGGCTGAGGACAGAGCCCGCCGCAAACGCCACGCTGACCGACAGGCCGCCCAGCAGGATCAGGCCGAAGAACAGGGTCAGGACCGAGGGCGGCCAGAGCGCCGGGCCCAGCTCGACCAGCAACAGGATCGTCCCCCCCAGACCCACACCCCCCAGCATCAGGCGGATCGGGGTCGGCATGACATGCGACAGCACGATGGCCTCGCCCGGGGCCGGGGATGGAGCGTCCATGCTCCCCACCCTGCCCGGCCCGCGTTAAGATGCGGTACAGCCGGGCGCCGGCACGGAGCGCCGCATGGTCTAGCGGATCGCCGCGCTGCTGGAAGATATGGCCCTGTCGATTGCTGAGCGCGGACGGCTGAGGTCGCAGATGCGGGCGGGGAACCCGCTGGACCGGCGGGCCACGGAACAGGTTCAAGCCACGATTGATCGCCGGTACGCCGAGCTGGAGTCCTCGACGATGCACGAGAACCGCAGCTATACCGCCGCGTCTCCGATCATGAAGACCAAGCATGACACGGTGAAGAACTCGATCTCCAACGTCCGCTGAGCGGGGACGACGGTGATGTCTGAAGCGGCGACGGCCTGGTGTAGAGCCTCAGAACCACAGATGCGCCGTAGACCCTGAAGCATCACGCCAGATGACAACAAGTTGCCAATATGTTCTCGTTCGGTCATGATGACCGAATGACCGACATCTCTTCTCCCCACCGCGAATCGTTCGAGTCGATCCGTCATGAGGACGAGGGCGCGGAGTACTGGCTGGCGCGACAACTGGCCCCTGTGCTGGGCTATCAGGACTATCGCAACTTCCTCGCCGTCATTGCGAAGGCGCGTGTTTCGGCGTCGGCAGCGGGGCTCGATCCGGCAGACCATTTCGGTGACGTCACCAGAATGGTCGACCTGGGATCCGGGGCGCAGCGTGAGGTCGCGGACGTCCGGCTGTCTCGCTACGCCTGCTATCTGATTGTCCAGAACGGCGATCCGTCCAAGCCGGTGATCGCGGCGGGCCAGACCTATTTCGCGGTTCAGACGCGCCGTCAGGAGATAGCGGACGACTCGGCTTTCGGCTCTCTGTCGGAGGATGAGCGACGGCTAATGCTCCGTCGCGAGATGGCGCAGCACAATACGGCGTTGGCTTCTGCCGCGCGACAGGCAGGGGTCGAGACCGGGCTCGATTATGCGGTGTTTCAGGATCATGGCTATCGCGGCCTCTATGGCGGCCGGACCATGCGCGACATCCACGGACTGAAGGGACTGAAGAAGAGCCAGAAGATTCTGGATCACATGGGTTCAACCGAGCTTGCGGCGAACCTGTTTCGCGCCACTCAGACCGAGGACAAGCTGAAGCGTGAAAGGTCACAGACCAAGGCGCAGGCAAACGACATCCATCACGAGGTTGGAAAGAAAGTCCGTAGCACCATCGCCGAGTTGGGCGGGGTGATGCCTGAGCGCCTGCCAACGCCCAAAACAAGCATCAAGCAGTTGGAGCGGGCGCGGACCAAGCCAATCAACGGGCCAAGGGGCGAAGCAGAGTGATGGAACGCGCGGTCTGGATCGAGGCGGTGGATACGCTGTTGCGGGGCGACTGGTGTCTGTCGATCGAAGATGCGGGCATCGATGACGATCAGCTGGCTCGCGCTTGGGCGGATGGCGACGCGCCCGCGGCGTACGTCGCGTGGTTCGCCGAAAAGTACGACTTAATTCGGTTCGAGGCTTGGCCGCTCAGAAGGTCGCTTTCCAGTTTTCCGCCTCCAGCCTGACCGATGCCTCTAGCGGCGGCGGCAGGACGAATAGGCCCAGCGAGCCGGACAGGTCGTGTAGGCGATAGAGCCGCCAGTCGGCGGGCCGCTCCATCGACACCTCGCGCTCGGTACGGGTCAGCCAGAAGGGAGTGGTAGAGCCTCCACGAGTGGCCTTGACCTCGATGAGACGCTCGGCCCCGCTGGGCTCGAAGCTCTTGATGTCGTAGCCGGCGCCGTCGCCGCGTTCCTGACTGGTCCATTCAATCTTCCGGGCCAAGTCGGCTCGGTCGGCGGCGATCAGACGGGCCCGTTCGTGGTGGAGGACGCGCTCTTCGCCCAACAGCCCGAGGGTGCGGTTTGCGTGGTCGCGGGCGGCTGGGTCGTACTTGCGGACGAGCCGGGCGAGGCCGTCTGGGCGGGGCTTTCTCCGTGGGCCTGGCGGCGGCGCTAGGGTGAGAGCGATCGCAGGCCCTTGTCGTCCCTCTTCGTATGTGGCGGGGTCATCGCCCATTCCGTCGAACGCGCGTGGGGGCAGAGCCCCTCCACCGCTTCGCGGTCCCCCTCCCCATCGCGCAGGCGCGACGGGGAGGAGACTATCGGCTGCCAGCACGCTCGGATTGGCGGTCAGATAGCGGTCGATCGCAGGGAAGATCGCGGCCTGATAGTTGGCCATGGGCCGATAGCCCCGCACGGTCGGCAAGCCCAGTTCGGCGGCCACGGCCGAGATGTTCATGTGCTTGAACTCGATCGACTTGTGCACGCGGCCGATCTCGGCCTCCAAGGCGCGAGCGCGGTGGGCCTTGACGAAAGGCTGACCGGCCGCATCAAGCGCGAGCATGGCGAAATAGTCGGCGACGATGCGGTCCAGCTCGTCGTCGGTCCAGTCCGTGCCGATCTTTGATGTGTTCGCCACGCCGCCTCCGTCGTTGAGGTTGGCAGGGTGATGGGATTTTGACCAGGCGGCGCGGGGCTACCGCTTCCTGAACCGCTTCGCGTCCGCCGCCAGCGAGGTGCCCCAGTCGGTGGTCTTGACGTCCGGCTCGGCCTGAAACGGGACGGCGCCCGCCACGCCGCGGATGGCCAGGGCCAGCGGCAGGGCCATGAGGGGCAGGATGCGCAGGGGTTTGCGCTTGCCGTCGGTGACGTCCCAGCCCTCCTGTTCAAAGGCCTCGACCAGTTCGGCGGGGGACTGGCGGTCCAGCCGGGTCAGGTGTTCGGGCCAGTCGGGGGGCAGGGCCGTGGCCTCGGCCTCGTCCAGGGTCAGGCCGAAGGCGGCGCGGGCGGCGGCGTCGACCTCCGGATGGTCATGGCGCTGGTCCGGGTCGGCGAGGCGGGGCCGCATGAGGGCGGCCAGCTCCAGCGCGTCGAGGCCGGGCAGGTCGCGGAGGCGGCGGAGGGGTGTGTCGGTCATGGCGGCAGGATGACGGGGGCGGGGGGCGTCCGCAACTGACGCAGGGGGCCCCTATCCTGCCCGGCGTCATGAGCCCGTCCGCCGCGCCCTCCGCCGCCCCGCCCGCCGCCGACCGCCCGCCCACTATCGGCTGGGGGATGCGACGTGGGCGCTGATCCTGAAGGAGTACCGCGAGGGGGCGACGGCGCCCTTTCTGTCGCGGAAATGGCGGGTGTCGGAGCATGCCGTGCGGCGGCGGATCACGCAGCACGGGGCGACCAAGCGGGACTGGGGCGACGCCCAGGCGATCGAACAGGCGCTGGCCCGCGTGGCGGAGCTGGAGGAGGCGCGGCGCAACAGCCCCGAGGCGGTGGCGGCGCGGCTGTTCGCCGGGATCGCGCCGGAGGGCGAAGGCGCGGGAGATCCGGCCGTACTGGCGCGCGAAGCGACGCTGGCCTCGGGCCGGGCGATGAAGGGGCGGCTGTGGACCGAGGCCAAGGCTCTGGCCGGGCTGGCCGAGAGCTATGCCCGGCTGGCGTCGGCGCAGGGGCGCACGGCGGGGGCGGCGTCGGGGGCGG
>CAMCIP010000063.1 GCA_945874855.1 Brevundimonas vancanneytii | reverse complement strand
GACCAGCACGGGGGTGGAAGACTTCAGCACGTCGGTCTCGAAGCTGTCGTCGGTGACCTTGACGGTGGGCATGGGCGGGCATCCTGGGGGGTGGGTCGGCGCGGCGTCGCGCCCGGTGGGCCATGATGTGGGGCGAATCGGGCGCGGTTCAATGGCGACGCGAGCTACCTCTCCTCGCCCCGTCATCCCGGACGGCCCGCAGGGACGATCCGGGATCGCCGCGCACATGGAGTCCTCGCCGATCCCGGCTCAGGGTCGGGATGACAAGGGGGGCAGTGCCGCGTCCAGCAGGGCCTGCGGGATGGGCATCAGCCGGGGGCCGTCGGTCCAGACCAGGGCCGCCTCCACCCGCCGGTCGGGATAGAGGGCGGACAGGGCCGCAGCATACAGCGCCATCTGGGTCAGATAGGCCGGGTCAGCGTCCTCGATGCGATCCGGGGCCGGGCGGTTGGTCTTGAAGTCGACGACCAGGACCCGGTCGGGCGTGAGGGCCAGACGGTCGATCCGGCCCGACACCTGCAGCCCGCCCACCCGCGCCGCCACCGCCACCTCGGCGCGCGAGCCGGGGGCGAAGACGTCGGCAAAGCGGGCGTCGTCCAGCACCCCCATGGCGGCCGCGATCATCTCGGCGCGACGGACGTCGTCCAGATCGGGCTCGCGCGCCAGCAGACGCATCGCCGCCGCCGGCCGGGCGTCCGGTGCGATGTCGGGCAGGCGCTCCAGCAGCCGATGGATCAGGTCACCGCGCCGGAACCGGCCCAGGGGCGCGCCGGCCCCCGCGGCCGTGGCCAGGGGGGAAGGTGCCGGCGGGCGGATCGACCCCTCCGGCCGCGAGGGCGAAGCCGGACGCGCCGACCGGTCGGCGGGCGCGGGTCGGTGGATCCAGTCCGGCAGGGCGGGCGGCGCGGTCGAAGCGTCGGCGGCCCCCGTCCCCACCCCGACCGGGTCCGACCCGAAACGCAGGCCCCCGCCGTCCAGCTCGCGCACGCCGTCCAGCCGGGCGAAGGTCTCGGCGATCGCCTCATACCAGCTGCCCGCCGCCGGCTTCCGGTTCGCCGCGACCCGGCCCATGACCACGATCCGGTCGCGCGCCCGGGTCAGGGCGACATAGAGCAGGCGCAGACCCTCGGCCGCCGTCCGCGCCTCGCGTTCGGCCCGGGCCGCGGAAGAGACCGGGCAGTCCTCGTCCTTGGACGCGGCGCACAGCACCCGGCCCCGGGACCCGTCCGGCAGGTCCACGGGCAGCAGCAGGGGGCCACGCCCCCCGGCCGCCACGCCCGTGGTGTCGGGCAGGATCACCACCGGCGCCTCCAGCCCCTTGGCCCCATGCACGGTCATGACCCGGACCTGGCCGCGCGCGCCCTCCAGCTCGCGCTTGACCTCCACCTCGGCGGTCTCCATCCGCGACAGCGCCGTCTCCAGATCGACCGCGCCGCGCCCCTCGCCGGCCAGCACCAGATTCAGGGTTTCGTCGATCGCCTCGGCCGCCTCGGCGCCCAGCCGGTTCAGCATCCGCACCCGTCCCGACAGACCGTCGGCATCGACGCGGTTCAGCAGGCCGGCGAAGAAGCCGAAGGCGTCGCGGTCGGCCAGATGCAGCGCCGCGTCCAGCAGGTCGCGGGCATGGCCCCAGACCGGCCGCTCCCCGGCCCGCGCCCGCAACTGCACCCAAAGGCCCGGCCGGGTCGCCTCCGCCCCGGCGAGGTCGAACAGGCCGCCCTCGTCCACGTCGCAGAAGGGGCCGCGCAGAATCTCGGCCACGGTCAGGTCGTCGTCGGGGAACAGGGCGAAGCGGGCCAGGGCGCGCAGGTCATGAAAGGCCGCATGCTCCGACAGTTTCAGCCGGTCAGCCCCCGCCACCGGCACGCCCGCCGCCTTCAGCCCGCGCAGGATCTCCTCGAACAGGGCGTCGCGCTTGCGCACCAGCACCAGGAAGTCGCCGTAACCGCAGGGCCGCAGGGCCCCCTCCCTGTCGAACACGGCCACACCGGTCTGGACCTGACGCCGGATCTCCCGGGCCAGATCGCGGGCCAGCCGCTTGCGCGCCCCGTCCCGGCCCGAGGCGTCCAGCGGCGCGTCCCAGGCCTCGACGGCAGGCGGGGGGTCCTCCTCATGCAGGGGCAGAAGATCGACGCAGCCGGCCTGATCCGCCCGCGCGGCGACGTGATCGGACCAGTCGCCCGTCTCGCCAACGGCCGCCATGGCCCGCTCCGGCCGGGCGAAGGTCGCATCCACGAAGCGGAGGACGTCCGGCGTCGACCGGAAAGACGTCGCCAGGTCCACGCCCAGGAAGGTCTGCCCCGCGTTTTCGACGAGGGCCAGATAGTCGCCGCGCTCCTCCCGCAGCCGCTCCGGCCGGGCACCCTGGAAGGAATAGATCGACTGTTTCTCGTCGCCCACGGCGAAGACGGTGCGCGGACCGGGCCGATCGCGGTCGGCCCCCGCCCCGGCGAAGAAGCCCTCGGTCAGGGCGCGCAGGATGTCCCACTGCTCGGGGGCCGTGTCCTGGGCCTCGTCCAGCAGGACATGGTCGATGCCGCCGTCCAGCTTGAACAGCACCCAGGCGGCATCGGCGCGGCGGGTCAGCAACTGCACCGCCCCGTCGATCAGATCCGCGAAGTCCAGCCCGCCGGTCGCCGCCTTGGCCACGTCGTAGAAGGCGGCGTGGACCCGGGCCAGGGCCAGCACATGCTCCGTCTCCTCGGCGGTGCGCAGCTGTCGCGCCTCGTCCAGCCAGGCGAGGAAGGCCGTCTGCAGGGCCTCCAGCTCGGCCCTCGCGGCGGGCGGGGCCTGTTTGCTCGCCATGGACTTGCGCGCTTCGCCTTCGGTCAGGAAGACAGGCCTCAGTCCCTCGAAGGTCCATTCCGCCGCGCGCATGCGCTGCGCGCACTTGCCGTCGTTGATGCCCCCGGTGGCGATCCGGTCGGCAAGCGCCAGCCATCGGGTCCGATCGAGTCGCCCCATGAAGGCCGACTGATGCTCCTCCAGCGTGCCGTCCGGCGCCCTCAGCACCCGGCGGACCTCGAAGTCGGCGTCGACCGCCATCCTTGCCAGCCAGTCGGTCAGGACCCCCCGCTCGGCCTCGATCCGCCCCAACAGGTCGTGGAAGGACTTGAAATCCAGGGTGACGGCGAAATGGGCATAGGCGCGGCCCACGGGGTCGTCGGCATGGGCCAGGGCATGGCGCGCCAGGTCCTCGCGCGCGGCGTGGGACAGTTCGGCTGCGGCGACGTCGTCCAGCACCTCAAAGCCCGGATCGATGCCGGCCTCCATCGGAAAGCGCCGCAGCAGCTGTTCGCAGAAGGCATGCAGGGTCTGGATCTTCAGCCCGCCCGGCGTCTCCAGCGCGCGGGCGAACAGGCGGCGCGCGCGCGACAGGTCGTCGGGTCCGAAGGCGTCGGCGGGCGTGGCGTCAAGCTCCGACAGGGAGCCGGCCAGCTGCGCATCGTCCATCACCGCCCATTCGCCAAGGCGGGCGAACAGCCGGCCCTGCATCTCCGCGGCGGCGGCCTTGGTGTAGGTGACGCACAGGATCTCGGCCGGTTTCGTGCCCTTCAGCAACAGCCGCGCCACCCGGTCGACCAGGGTCGAGGTCTTGCCCGAGCCGGCATTGGCCACGACGAAGACAGAGGCTCCGGGGTCGGCCGCCGTGCGCTGGTTCGGATCGGGCCGGGGGCGGGAGGTCGGGGGACCGCTCATGCGTCATCCCCCTCGCCGCCGCCGGAGACGTGCCATTCCCAGACGCGGGCCAGCTGGTCGTAGTTGCCGCCGAAATTGCCCATGAACTGCGGGGCGGTCCACGACGGATAGGGCACGGACGCGTCGTCATACCGTGCCACCCGCGCCTTGAGCCCCGCGAGGGCTTCCCGCGACAGGGCCAGGGCCTCGGCCCCCGAGGCGCGCACCGCCACCTCGTCGGCCCTGGCCCGACCGGTGACGCGGACATAGGTCAGCTCCTCCGGGTCGATCGCAGGGCCGTCGCTGAGTCCCGCCTCGGCCAGGATCGCGCCGGTCAGGGTCAGCTGCGGGGCAAAACCGGTGGCGATCTGTTTGAGCGTGGGGATGGCCCCGGTCTTGAAGTCCATCACCGCCGCGCCGGTGGCCGACACCTCGATGCGGTCGGCCTTGGCCGTGAGGGTGAAGGGGGCGAAGGGGGCGTCGAAGGTCAGGGCGACCGATTCCTCGACCCGGATCTCGATGCCGCGGGCCCGCCGTTCCCCCTCCATCGCCGCCAGTCGCCCGGCGCAGGCGCGGGCCAGCGGCCCTTCGCGCGCCATGGCCGCCGCGTCGAAGCCGTTCAGCGTCAGTTCCTCGATCAGCAGATCATACAGGACCGTCTCGCCGTCCTCGGGCAGGGCGTCGGGCCAGGTCCGGACGAGCCGTTCCACCGCCTTGTGCACCGCGGTGCCCCGCGCCAGGGCCTCGGCCGAGCGGCCGGGCCGGTCCAGATCGCGCAGGTTCAGCACATGGCGGGCGTAGACGGCATAGGGGTCGCGGACCCAGCGCTCCACCGCTGTGACCGGCAGGGTGCGGGGTCGTCGCGCGACCGGCGGACGCGGCTCGGGGCGCGGCGCGGGCGTGAAGCCGGTCGGCGCGTCCAGGGCGCGGCCCCAGGGCACGGCCCGGTCGTCGACGGCCAGGGCCACGGGATAGTCGACGAGGTTCGCCCCCCGGGCCAGCATGCGCAGTCGCCACAGCCAGCGGCTGGGCACAGCCGGCTGACCGCCCCGCCTTTCCCGCACCACCAGCACCACCTCGGGCGAGGCGGCGGCCTGAAGGAAGTCCTGCGCCGTCTGGCCCAGCCGCTTCTCCGGCGGGGGCAGGCCCAGTTTCTCGCGCATGGGCCGCGACAACAGGGGATCGATCGCCGCCGGGCCGGGCCAGACCCCCTCCTCCAGCCCCGCCAGAATGACCCGGTCGGCGCGCGCCAGCCGCGCCTCCACCGCCCCGAGGATGCGCAGGGTCGGATGGGTGGCATCGCCCGAGCGCACCGTCTCCTCGGCCATCAGGGCGGTCAGAAGGCGCGACAGGCCGTGCGGATCGACGGGGCCCAGCGGGGCGCCGTGGGCGATCAGGCCGGACATCAGGGCCGCCGCGGCCTCGCCGTCGTTGCCGGACCAGGCCTCCGGACCGGCCAGGGCCTCGACCAGACCGGTCAGGCTGCGGGCGGCCTGATCCAGCGCCACCTGGGGCCCGAAGGGCGCGCGGGCGATGGCATGCAGCGTCTCGAGCCGGTCCAGCAGGGCCTCTGCGGCGCGGACCCGCCCCACGGTCCCGGCCGAGGCCTCGCGGCCGTCGTCGCGGGGCGAGCGGGCCTTCAGCAGGGCCGTCCGCGCCCGGGCCCAGTCGCGCAGCCGCGGCCCGCGCAGGGCGTGGCGCTCCAGCCCCTGCCGCGCCTCGACGACGTCGTGCTCCGCCAGATCGAGCCGGACGGCCGGATGCTTCAGCAGGCCCAGCAGGGCCTGGGGATCCAGGGGATCGGCCAGATGCCGCGCGGCCAGCGACAGCAGGCGGCCGGCGGCCGTGCGCGGCAGGGGAACCCCGGAGGAGACGTCGGGAACCACACCCCACCGTTCCAGCCGCGCGGCCACCCGCCGCGACAGGTCCAGGTCCGGGGTCACCAGGGCGCAGGTCCGGCCCGGGGTCTCCAGCGTCTCGCGCATCAGTACGGCGATGGCGGCCGCCGCATCCTCCTCCTGCCGGGCGGTAACGACGGACAGGCCCTGCAGCCCCAGGGCCACAGGATCGACCCCGGTCAGGGGGGCGGCCGCCGTCCGCAAGGCGCCGATGGCGGCGCGCCAGTCGCCGGTGGCCTCGGCCGGGCGCAGGGCCTCGGCCAGCACACGGGCCCGGGCCCGGCCGGCGCTGTCGGCGGCCTCGTCGCCCGGACGGCGGAACCAGGGCGCGACGGCGGCGCGCTCCACCTCGGCGCGGGTGAGCAGCCTGTGCAGGGCGTGCTGGGGATGCTGGGCGTCACCGGCCACCTCGTCCCAGACCGCCGGTGCCATGTCGCGGTCCAGTCCGGGCAGGACGACGCAGCCGCGCGGGGCCGCCGCCACGGCCCGCAGCACCGCCGCAGCCGCCGGGGCCGAGCCGGTCGAGCCGGCAGCCAGCACCGGCCGGTCGGGCGGCGCCTCGGTCCAGCGCTCGGCCAGCAGGCGCAAAAGCCGCGCCCGGCGCCAGGCCGGATCGACCAGCCCCAGCTCGGCCAGGCGCGCGGGCCACATCTCGGTCGCCACCCGCAGAAATCGGGCCGTCTCCTGCCAGTGGCGGGCCAGGTCGCCCTGAACCAGATCGTCGAGCCGCGACAGGTCCTCGATCTCCTCGATCTGGCAGGAGTCCATGAACCGCCCCAGCGCCTCGGCCAGGCCCAGGGCACCCACCGGCGTCAGTCCGGGCCGCAGTTCGGCCTGAACGATCAGGCGGGCCAGCTCGAAGCGACGGGCCAGGGGAGCGATGGCGGGCGGCAGGTCCAGGCCGAGGTCGCCGGGCGAGAAGGGCGGCTCGTCCTCCTCCAGATCGCCCAGCGGTCGCACCTCGGGCAGCAGCACCGGCCGGTCGCCGGCCCGCCGCGCCAGGGCCTGGGAAAAGGCCCGCGCCGCGCGCCGGTTGGGCAGCAGGACCACGGCGTCCGACAGGGTCTCGGGCGACGCCTCGCCCAGCCAGTCCAGCAGGCCGTCGGCGAGGTCGTCGAGGAAGGGACGGTGCGGATCGATGGAGAACCAGCGGGGCGAGGGCCCGGCGAAGGGGTCGAAGCGGGTCATCCCCGGGGGCCTGTCGCTCGGCGCGCGACGCCTCGCCGGGTGAGGCCGAACAGGCTCACTTCCCCGCCGCCAGCCGCGCCTCGGCCTCGTCCCGCGCCTGCGGGTCACCGACGTGCATCCAGTCGCCGTCCAGCACGCAGCCGTACAGCCGCCCCGCCGCCGCCGAGGCGCGCCACAGCGGGCTCAGCGAGAACGGTCCCTCGGGCCCCCCGTCGGCATAGCCGGGCCGGGTGATGTGGACGCCCATATAGGCGAAGGGCGCGGCCGGGGCCTCACCCCGAAACGTCAGCCGCCCGTCATCGGCGAGGAAGAAGTCCCCGTCGCCCTCAAAGCCGATGGCGCCCTCTCGCCGGGCCAGCAGCAGGGCGGCGTCCATCCGCGACGGGTCCCACAGGCGGACCAGGTCGCCCAGGGCGTCGCCCCGGTCGATCCAGACGCTGTCGATATTGGCCACGAAGACCGGCGCGTCGCCCAGCAGGGGTCGCGCCTTCTTAAGGCCGCCGCCGGTCTCCAGCAGCAGGTCGCGCTCGTCCGAGATGACGATCTCCGGCCCCCGCCCGCGCGCGCCGAGATGCGCCTCCAGCCGGTCAGCGAACCAGTGGACGTTGACCACGGCCCGCGTCACGCCGGCCTCCGCCAACCGGTCCAGCACATGGTCGATCAGGGCCCGCCCGCCGACCTCGACCAGGGCCTTGGGCCGGTCGTCCGTCAGCGGCCGCATCCGCGTGCCCAGCCCCGCGGCCAGCACCATGGCGGTGGTCGGCGCGGTCATCGGCGCAGCTCCGCGGGCACATATTGCGCGAACCACGCCCCGAGCGGCGCAGGCGTCCGGGGCAGGTTGGCCGTCAGATGGGCCCACATGCGCGGCATGAAGGCGGCATAGCGGGGCTTGCCGTCGCGCACGATCAACCGGGCGAAGATGCCCAGGATCCGCGCCTCGTTCAGGGTCGCCAGGGCGGCATAGTCGGCCATGAAGGCCTCCCGGTCGATCCCCGGGCGCAGGGCGAAATAGCGGTCCAGCGCCGCCGCCTCCAGCTCCGGCGAGACGTCGCGCCGCGCGTCCTGCAGCAGAGAGTGGAGGTCCCAGCTGGGATGCGCCCGGACCGCGTCCTGGAAGTCGATCATGCCGACCCGCGCCGCGCCCTGCCGCGCCGGCAGCCAGATCAGGTTCTCGGCATGATAGTCGCGGTGCGCCATCACCGAGGCCGCGTTCTGGGCGGCCGCGACGACCGGGGCCCAGGCGGCGTCCCACCGGGTCCGGGCCTCGTCGGAAAACGCCAGCTCCGGCCGCAGCTGCGGCAGCCACTCCACGAACAGGTCGGCCCCGCCCTTCAGCGCCGTGGCGTCATAGGTCTGAAGCGGCCAGTCGCCGCCGGGCCCGGTCAGGACCTCGGGGGTCGACGCGGCATGAAGCCGGGCCAGGGCCTCGACCGCCGCCATATAGAGGGGCGCCTCCGGCTGTCCGGCCTCGATCGCCCGGGCGAACAGGTCGTCGCCGAGGTCCTCCAGCACCGCCAGACCGTTGGCGACGTCCAGCGCCACGACCTCCGGCGCGCTGAGCCCCACCGACCGCAGATGGGTCGCCACGGCCGCGAAGGCGTCGATCCGGCCCGCCGAAAGCCGCGCCGTCGCATTCCAGCCCTCGGCCCGGCGCCGTTCGGGCGTCCACGACGGATCGGCCGGCGGGCTTTCGGCCGACGGCGCCTGGTCCATCAGCATCAGGGTGGCGCCCGAGGCCAGGGTCAGCCGCTCATAGCGCCGGGTCGAGGCGTCGCCGGGCAGGGGCGCGCGCACCGCTCCGGACAGGCCGGCGGATTTCAGAAAGTCGAGCCGCAAGGCTTCACGATCGGACATGGATCTCCTTCAGGCCCTTTTCCCACCGACCTGCGCCAGAAACGGTCGCAAGCCGGCCGCCGCCGTCCTCCGCCAGCCGCACCGTCAGCCGGTCCGGGCCCAGCCAGGCCGCCGCATCTTCGCCCAGCCGCTCCGGCCATTCGATGACGACGCAGCCCAGGTCCAGCGCCTCGTCCAGGCCGATCTCTGCAGCCTCCGACGACCGCTCCAGCCGGTAGAGGTCGAAATGGGCCACCGGCGGTGAGGTCTCGTAGACCTGCACGATCGTGAAGGTCGGGCTCGGCACGTCCACGTCCGGGCCCGCCAGCGCCCGGATCAGGCCCCGTGCCAGCGTCGACTTGCCCATGCCGAGAGGGCCCTCCAGCAGAACGGCGTCGCCGGGGCGCAGCAGGGGCGCGACCGCCCGCCCCAGGGCCGTCGTCGCCGCCTCGTCGACCAGGGGAATCCTCATGCGAAGTCCGCGTCCGGCCGGGTCGGCAGTACCCGCTCCGTGAACGCCTTGAGGGCATAGGTGGCCTTGCCCGCGTCGATGTCGAGCCGCTCCGGCGCCACCGGCTTGCCGACCGACAGGCGGAACGCCGTCTGCCGCTTGTTCAGCAGCTCGTGAAACAGGGTCACGTCGCGCAGTTCCTGCGAAAAGCGGTCGAAGAAGTGGAACAGCCGGCTGTAGGGCCCGGTCACGTGAACCGGCACGATCGGCGCCTGGTATTTGCGGGCCAGGGAGGCGGCGGTGGGGGCCCATTCGGGATCGGTCAGGGCGCCGTCCTCCAGCCGCGCCAGCCGGCCGGCCGGAAACAGGACCACGCACCGCTCGGCCTCGAAGGCGGCGCGGGCCGCGTCCAGGGTGGCGCGGGTCTTTTCCCGGGTCCGCTTCTCCACGACCCATTCGACCGGGATCACGGCCTCGGCCAGGCGCGGGCAGACCCTCAGGGCGTCCGCATTGGCGAAGAAGATGGCGTCCGCCCGGCGCGAGGTCACGGCGTCGAACACGGCGATGCCGTCGGCGATGCCGGTCGGATGGTTGGCCACCACGATGCAGCGGCCGGTGGCGGGCAGGCGGTCAAGGTTCATCGTCGACACCTGCAGATCGAGCAGGTCGGACAGCTTCTGCAGGGCCTCGTGCCCGGGGCAGTCAGCGATCATGTCGGCCATGTCCCGGGCCTGATGATAGCCCAGCAGACGATAGAGCCACGGCCGCACCATGGGCCAGGTCCAGGCCGAGGTCAGGCGCGGCGCGCGCTCGGCGATCAGCACGTCGCAGATATGTCTGCCGGGAAGGGAGGGGACGGTCGCCATGGAGCGCCGGTTGTCGCCGCTCCCGCGCCCGCCCGCAAGCGGTCGCAACTTCCGCCCCCGGCGCGGGCCGTGCTAGGCCTTGCGGCGGTCATCCGGAGGGTCCTGCCCATGCGTTGCGCGCTTCTGTTCTCGGTCGCCCTGGTGGCACTGGCGGCGGGGGCGGCGACGCCCGCTGCAGCCCAGGACCTCGACCGCTTCACCTATGACGATCTGATCCAGGTCAACCGTCTCTCGGACCCCCAGGTGTCCCTGGTCGGCCAGCAGGTGGTCTATGCCGTGCGCGCCACCGACCTGCCCAACAACCGCGGCGTGACCAGCCTCTATCTGCTCGATCTCGAGGCCGGCGGCCCGGCCGAGCGGCTGGACATCTCCGATGAGGGGGCCAACACCGCCCGCTGGGCCCCCGACGGGACGCTGTACTTCCTGTCGGGACGTTCCGGGTCCAGCCAGGTCTGGGCCACGCGGGATCGCGGGGGCACGGCCCATCAGGTCACCGACCTGCCCGTGGACGTCCAGACCTATCGCCTCAGCCCCGCCGGCGACCGTCTGGCCGTGGCCCTGGCGGTCCATCCCGACTGCCCCGACCTGGCCTGTTCGGTGGCCCGGACCGAGGCGGAAGCGGCGTCGAAGTCCACCGGCGTCATCCATGACCGCGTCTTCGTGCGCCACTGGGACACCTGGAAGGACGGCACGCAGAACCACGTCTTCGTGGCCCCCATCGGCGCCGACGGCCGGGCCGGCGAGGCCGTCTGGGTCACCCGGGGCTTCGACGGCGACACCCCCTCCAGGCCGTTTGGCGACGAGGGCGACTTCACCTTCACCCCGGACGGCGAAGGGATCGTCTTCTCTGCCCGCCTCGCCGGCAGGACCGAGCCGTGGAGCACCAATTTCGACCTGTGGCGCACTGACCTGTCCGGGTCCGGCGCCTTCACCAATCTGACCGACGCCAATGACGCCTGGGACGCCGGGCCGGTCTTCTCGCCCGACGGCAGGACCCTGGCGTATCGCGCCATGGCCCGGCCGGGCTTCGAGGCCGACCGGCTGGTGGTGCATCTG
>CAMCIP010000062.1 GCA_945874855.1 Brevundimonas vancanneytii | reverse complement strand
GAAAGGGACGTTCTGGCCGGCGACGATCTCGGCGTCCTCATTGTCCAGCACCGTCACACTGGGCGTCGACAGCAGGTTGGCATAGGTCGATTTCGACAGGGCCTGCAGCAGGATGCCGAAGTCGCCGTCGCTGCCCGCCGCCACGGTCAGCCCCTCAGACAGCGCCGAGCTGCCGGGAACGCCCAGCACCTGCAGGACTGTCGACAGGGGCACGCCGGCCTGGGTGAAGGAGGTGCCGCCGATCACGCCCGTCGCGGGCACGGCCCCGCCGGTGGCCAGCTGGATACCCAGCTGCTCGCCCAGATCGCCGGTGATCTCGACGATGGCGGCCTCGATGACCACCTGGGGGCGGCGCACGTCCAGCTGGAGGATCAGGTCCTCGACCACGGCCACGGACTGGGGCGTGCCGCGCAGGACCACGGCGTTCAGCTCGCTGACCGCCTGGACCGCCAGGCCCGGAAAGGCAAAGCCGGCGCCCGGGGACCGGTCGGCGCCGCCGGTTCTGGCGGTGGCCTCGGCTCCGGCTGCAGGAGGCGTGCCGACGCCGGCATCGGCGCGCAGGCTGCGGGTCACGGGATTGGTGGCCTCGGCGCCTTCTCCCATCAGCCCCTGGACGACCTCGACGACGCTCTCTGCGTCACCGAAACGCAGGCGCACGACGCGCGTCACGGGCGCGGCGCCGCCGGGGCGGTCCAGCGATGCGGTGACGGCGCGGGCCTGCGCCACGCCCTGGGCGGTGCCGCTCACGAGCACGGTGTTGCTGCGCACGTCGGCGGCGACGCGCAGCCCGCCGGCTTCCTGGCCATAGAGATCGCGCAACACCTGGGCCACATCCTCGGCCGAGGCATGTTGCAGGGGCAGGCTCTCGAAGCTGGAGCCGCCGCCGCCGTCCAGGGCCTGGGCCACCTGCTGGATGCGGCGCACATTGTCGGCGTAGTCGGTGACCACGATGGCGTTGGGCTCGGTGATCGCCTCCAGCGAGCCGAACTGGGCGACCAGCGGCCGCAGCGCCCGGGCCGCCTGGTCGGACGGAAGATTGCGCAGCGGGATCAGGCGGGTGACGATCTGCTGGCTGGAGCCGTCGCCGGCCGAGGCGCTGTTCTGGATGACCGTCGCCTGGGGCACCACGCGCCAGACCGCGCCGGTACGGACGACGGCGAATCCATTGGTGCGAAGCACGCTCTGGAAGAGGTCCCACACGCCGCTGGCGTTGAGCGGCTGGGAGGAGACGACCGTCACCACGCCGGTCACATTGGGGTCCAGGACGATGGTCCGTCCCGTGATGCGGGACACCTGTTCCGCCACGTCGCGAATGTCGACGCCGCGCATGTTGATCACGACCTCGCCCTGGGGCTGGGGCTGTGCCTGGGCCGATGCCGTGCCGGGCAGGGCGACGATCATGGCCAGGATCAGGGCGGCGAGGCAGGCGCTGATATGTCTGTACACGGATCGACGCCTATCTCAGAGGGACGGTGAGGTTGATGGACTGGCCGTCGCGGACGATCTCGACCCGCACGCGGCTGCCCGCGACGGCGCGCTGGAAAATCTCGCGGTCGGCGTCGGGGTCGCCGAGGGCAGCCCCGTTGACGCTGCGGATCTCGTCGCCCGGTCGCAGACCGGCGCGGAGCAGCTGCGGCGCGCTGTCGGCGCCGATCCTGTAGCCCTGTCCGGTGAAGGCGATGCCGAGCGAGTCGATCACTTCGGCGGATGTGGCAATGACCCGGGCCGGGGGCGGCGTCGCGGGTCGGGCCGCCGTGGGCGCAGCGACAGCGGCGGCGGGGGCCAGCGCAGCCGGACCCTGGGGGGCAGGGGCGGGGGCCATCGGGGCCGGTCCGGACGGGGGAGGGGTCGCGCCGACCGTAGCCGGTGCGCCGGCGGGCGTGCCGGCCGGCTTCGGCAAAAGAAGGGCTTCGCGGCGGCCGGCCACGCTGAGGATTACGCGCTCCGGTTCGATGGCTTCGATCACGGCGTCGCCGATCGGCGTCTCGCCGACGGCGAAGACCTGGACCGGACCGTCACCGGACGAGATCAGCACAGTGGAGGCCCCCGAGGCGGCATAGACGATACCGCGCAGGGAAAGGCCAAGGTTGGAGATCGGCAGGCCGTCGCTGCCCACGCCGCCGCCGGCGAAGGGGTTCCAGGCGACGGCGGCCGCCAGACTGCCGCCCGGTCCGCCGGACACCGGGGCGAGCGTGGCCGGAGTAGCGATTTCGGTGCGGCCGTCCTCCCAGCCGACGAGCCGCCAGGTCAGCTGCGCGAGGGCAAGCCCCAGACTGACGACGACGACCAGGCCGACGACGCGCATCCAGAAGACCGGCGACCGGAACAGGGCCAGGTTCATGACCTCGCTCCCGCGTCGACGAAACCGCTGAGCCGGGACGACGGAGAGGCGGCGCCGGATCTTGTGACCGTGACCTCGACCGCCTGAAGATCGGGGTCGTCGGTGGCGGAGCGGCGGCTTTCGACAACCCAGTCGACGCCCATGAGGGTGACCGCCGCGGACTCCGGCTCACCGACCGCCAGCTCGGCCAGACGGTTCTCGGCCACCCACTGGGCGACCACCCGATCCTCGAGTCCCCGCACGCCGTCGACGTGAGCCTGAAGCGCCACCAGCAGGCCGGTCGAGGCGACGGCCAGGACGAACAGGGCGACGATCGCCTCCATCAGCGAATAGCCGGCGCGGGCGCGGGCCCGGCGGACAGGGGTGCGCGCCCGGGCCATCAGGCGGGTTGCCCGGCTGCGGGCGCCACGGCCGCGGTCAGACCGTCGAAGGTCACCGACCAGGTCCGGGTGCGGTCGCGCAACGTCATGACGATCGGGGGCTCGGCCCCGTCCGGATCGATCTCCAGTTGCGCCAGCGGCGCCCACAGACGGACGCCGCGCGGCAGGTCATGTCTCTGGCCCCAGCCGGCGTCGGCGGACCCGGCCGCCGCGAAGGCATAGCCCGTGGGGTTCATCGTCAGGGTGACAGGCCGGCCGGCGATCAGGGCCTCGTCGGCGGCGAGACGGAGCCGATCGGCGAAGCGATTGGCCTCGATCCGCGCCTCATCGCCCTGCGCGCGCACACTGAGGGTCACCATGGCGGCGATCACGCCGACGATGGCGAGGACGACCAGCACCTCCACCAGGGTGAGCCCCGTGCGACGTCCGGATCCGAAGGTGCCCCTCAGTCCTTGCATGGGTCTAGCGCGATCTGTCCGTCAGGTCGGCATCCAGGCCCTCGCCGCCCTCCTCGCCGTCCTTGCCGTAGGACAGGAGGTCGAAGGCGCCCGTGCGACCTGGACTGCGATAGACGTAGTCACGGCCCCAGGGGTCGCGCGGGGCCTCCGGCAGATAGCCCTCGGCGCTCCAGTTCACCGGGAGAGGGTCGGTTTCGGGACGTTCGACCAGGGCTTGCAGGCCCTGTTCAGTCGTCGGGTAGGTCCCGTTGTCCAGCCGGTACATGCGCAACGCCGCCGCCACGGCCTTGAGGTCCGACTTGGCCACGGTGACGCGCGCCTCGTCCGGGCGGCCAATGACGTTCGGCACGATCATGACGGCGACCACGGCGATGATCACCAGCACAACGATCATCTCGACGAGGGTCAGACCGGCGCGCGGACGTCGTATTTCGATCGCCTTGAAAAACATGCGGGCTCACTGCTGGCGATGGCACGATCGGCGCTGCTATAGACCAGTCGCCCGCCCGGAACCAAGTCCAATGGCCGACTATACTTATGTCAGAACTGTGACAGAAATCCCGTCTGGCCTGTGGCGGCTTCAGGGAGAAGAGGTGGGTGCGGTTGATCGGTCCTGGGCCGGGCCGCTGACCGTTCTGGTGCCTTCCGAGCTGGTCATGATCAAGCCGCTGGATCTGCCCTTCCCCTCGCGCGCCAGGCGGGCCGAGGCGGCCCCGTTCGCGCTGGAAGGGCTGATCGGCGAGCCGCTGGACCAGGTGCATGTGGCCCTGGGCGTCGAGGTTTCGGCGGGCCGACATCTGTGCGCCGTGGTGCGCCATTCCGTCATGCGTCACTGGCTGGGCCTGCTGGGGGAGGCCGGGCTGGACAGATGCGTGCTGATGCCCGACGCCCTCGCGCTGCCTCTGCCGCCGCCGGGCTCATGGCGGCTGAATGTGGCCGGGGGACGGGCCCTGGTGCGCACCGACGACGGCGGGGGCTTTGCGGTCGAGGTGGGGATGTTGCCGACCCTTTGGGACAGCGCCGGCCGACCGATGCTGATCGCCGAGGGCGAGCCCCTGCCGCAGGCGATGAGCGCCGGCCTGGCGGAGGTGTCGATCGAGGGCATGGCGGGCCAGCCGGTGGCGGTCATCCCGCCCCTGGACCTGAGGCAGGGCCTCTATGCCCTGCCGCGCGAGGCGCGGGGCGGGGCGTGGCGGACGGCGGGACTCATCGCCCTGGCGGGCGCCGCGGCCCATCTGGCGATCGCGGTGATCGATACGACTGCCCTGCACATGATGGCCGAGCGTCGCGAGGCGGAAACCCGCGCCCTGATCGCGACGCGTGACCCGGGGGCGTCCGGGCAGCCGGATCTGGTGGCGGTCGTCGATCGGCTGGTTCCGGCCACCGCGGGCGGCGACGGACCGTTCGTCCAGACCCTGGCCCGGGCGGCCGCCGTGCTGGGCGGACGTCCGCTGACCTACCGCGCCATCGTCTGGGGCGGCGCGCAAGGGACCACGACCCTGGCCGTCACCGCGCCCGACATGGCGACCGTCGAGGCGGCGGCGGCGTCGCTGACGGCGCAGGCCTTGCCCGCCACGGCCGCGCTGGACCCGGTCGCCGAAGCCGGAGCGGAGACGACCGGGCTGAATGCCGTGATCACCGTGCAGACCGGGCAGGCGGGCCAATGATGCGCCACCTCACCCTTGCCGTGGCCCGGGCCTCGGCCTGGCTGGACGAACGCTCGGCGCGTGAGCGGCTGCTGCTGCAGGTGATGGCGGCGCTCGGGCTGATCGCGGTGCTGTGGTACGCAGTCATCCAGCCTCTTGCCTCCGCACGGGAGACGTCCGTGGAGCGGATCGCCCTGTACGAGAGTCTGCAGGCGCGTCTGAGGCAGGCGCCGGCGGGACCTCCGCCTTCGGTCACGTCGCCGGCCCTGCCCCAGGGTTCGCTGGTCGATGCCGCGCGACAGGCCGCGGTGGCGCAGGGTCTGGCGGCCGACATCCAGGGCGACGCCGGGCGCATCACCGTGACCCTGGCGGCCGCCCGGTTCGACGCCGCCCTGCCGTTCCTGCAGACCCTTGAGTCCGGAGGGGTCGCGCTGACCGATGTGCGCCTGCAGGCGGCCGAGCAACCCGGCCTGATCAACCTGTCCCTGAGCGCAAGCCGCCCATGACCGCCCAGCCGCTGTCGCCGCCGTCGTCCTCGCCTGCCGCCCCCCGGCTGGCCTATGGCTATGCCCGGCGCAATGGCGTGATGATCGAGGACCGGCCGGAGGGTCCGGTGTGCGTGCATCGCCGGTCGGCCGCCGTGACCGCCCTGCTGGAGGTGAGGCGGCTGTATGAGACCCCCCTGGCCTTCGAGCCGGTGGACGATGCGGACTTCGACGCCCGGCTGCGCGAACGCACGGGCGACGCGGCCGACGCGGCGGCGGATATCGTCATGGACGAGACGGATCTGGCGGCCCTGGCCGAGGATGCCGCCGCCATCGACGACCTGCTGGACAGCCGCGACGACGCGCCGGTGGTGAGGCTGATCAACGCCATCCTGCTGCAGGCCGTGCGCGAGGGCGTGTCGGACGCGCATATCGAGACCGAGGAGCGGCGCCTGGTCGTCCGCTTCCGCATCGACGGCGTGCTGCGCGAGGTGCTGTCGCCGGCGCGCTCGCTGGCACCCTTGCTGGTCAGCCGGATCAAGGTCATGGCGCGGCTGGACATTGCCGAGAAGCGCAGTCCGCAGGACGGGCGCGTGACCCTGCGCATCGGCGGCATGGACGTGGACGTGCGCGTCTCGACAATCCCCACGCAACATGGCGAACGGGTGGTCCTGCGTCTGCTGGACCGAAACACCTCGGGGCTGGACCTGGGCCAGCTCGGTCTGTTGCCGGACGATCTGGCGGCGCTGCGACGCATGATCCACCGCCCGCATGGCATCGTGCTGGTGACGGGCCCGACGGGCTCCGGCAAGACCACCACCCTGTACGGTGCCCTGACCGAACTGAACGATCGCAAGCGCAACATCATGACGGTCGAGGATCCGGTGGAATACGCCCTGGAGGGCGTGGGCCAGATGCAGGTCAACGCCCGCATCGACCTGACCTTCGCGCGCGGCCTGCGGGCCATCCTGCGCCAGGATCCGGACGTCATCATGGTCGGCGAGATCCGCGATCACGAGACGGCCGAGGTGGCGGTGCGGTCGTCGATGACGGGGCATCTGGTGCTGTCCACCCTGCACACCAATTCCGCCGTCGGCAGTGTGACGCGACTCGTCGACATGGGGGTGGAGCGCTATCTGCTGGCACCCATGCTGACCGGCCTGATCGCCCAGCGCCTGGTGCGGCGGCTGTGCCCGGAGTGCCGGGCCGAGGACACGGCGACGGCGGCGGACGCGGAGCTGACCTCCGGCGCGCTGCAGGTCGGGGCGCGGGTCTTCCGGGCCGTCGGCTGTCCGGCCTGTCGTGGCGAAGGCTATCGGGGTCGCACGGCGCTGTATGAGGTCATCGAGGTCGACCCCGCCATGCAGGCCCTGGTTCACGACGGGGCGTCGGAGGCGGCCCTGACGGCCCATGCGCGCAGCTTCAGCCGCTCGATCCTGCAGGACGGTGCCGCCAAGGCCTCGGCCGGAGAGACGACGGTGCAGGAAGTCGCGCGCGTGGTGCGGGAGGACGCCTGACCATGGCGACCTGGCGCTATCAGGCCGTCGACGCGACCGGGCGCGCCGTGGTGGGCACGGTCGAGGCGTCGGGGGATGTGGCGGCGCGGGCCATGGTCCGCGACCTGGGCCTGTTGCCGACCCGGGTGCGGGAACAGGGCGGAGCCGGGCGGGCGGGGGGCGTGTCCCGGTTCGGCGACCTGTTCGGCCGGCGCGTGACCTCGCGCAGCCTGGCGGCCGCCACGCGCCAGCTGTCGACCATGATCGGCAGCGACATCCGCATTGAGGAGGCCGTGCGCGTGGTCGGCCAGGAGACGGCGGGGCAGCCGATCGGGCCTGTCCTGCTGGACGTCGCTGCCGCCATCACCGAGGGCCGCAGCTTCGCCTCGGCGCTGGATCGCCACCCCAGGGTCTTCCCGGAATTCTATCGGTCGTCGATCGCGGCGGGCGAACAGTCGGGCAAGCTTTCGGAGGTGCTGGCCCATCTGACCGACTTCGTGGCGTCGCGCGAGCGGGCGGAGCGGAAGGTCCAGCTGGCCTTGCTGTACCCGGCGCTGCTGGCCGCCGTGTCGACGCTGATGATCGTCCTGCTGCTGGTCTATGTGGTGCCCGACATCGTCAAGGTCTTCGTGTCGCGCGGGGCGTCGCTGCCGCTGCTGACGCGCATCCTGATCGGGCTGAGCGAGGGGGCGCAGAGGTTCGGCGTGCCCCTGCTGATCCTGCTGGCCGTCGGGGCCCTGGCCTGGAACCGCTGGCTGGCGGTCCCGGCGAATGCCCTGAAGTTCGCCAAATTCCGCCTGACCACGCCCCCCCTCGCCGAGGTGACGCGGCAGCTGAATGCGGCGCGGTTTGCGGGCAGTCTGGCCACCCTGGTGCGCAGTGACGTGCCGCTGGTGGAGGCGATGCGGGCGGCGGCGGCGGTGACGCCGAACCTGTATGTGCGCCAGCGGGCCCTGGCGGCGACCCAGCGGGTGCGGGAAGGCGCGTCCCTGCGGCACGCCATGCAGGAGGCGGACGTCTTCCCGCGCCTCTTGCTGGCCGTGGTGGCGTCCGGTGAGCAGAGCGGGAGATTGGGGCCGGGCCTGGCGCGGGCGGCGGCCGATCTCGAGCAGGATCTGGAACAGCTGGTCACGGCCCTGGTGGCCCTGGTGGAGCCTGCCGTCCTGCTGATCATGGGCGGGGTGGTCCTGCTGATGGTGCTGGCGATCCTGATGCCGATCGTCAATCTGAACAATCTGGCCGGCCTGTGAGGCCGCCGTATCAGCGCACCTCGATCGTGGTGGCGGCCATGCCCGGCAGGACGGCCGCGCCGGCGGGCGTGACGGTGACGTTGAACCCGTTGCCGCGCGCGCCGCTGACGACCAGAAGCTCTGTGCCCGCCGGATCACGCGCCGTCAGGCCGAAGCCCTGCGCGTCCGACCGCGCCTGTGCCGTCAGCGGTGGCAGGGTGGCGGTCATGCCGGAGGCGGCGCAGACGGCGGGGCCGGTCCGCAGCAGGCCTTCTCCCGTGACGCCCCCGCCGAGCGCCAGATCGGCGGCGCGGAGGGTCGTCTGGCCGTCGCAGGCGAAAGGCAGGGCAGGGACGGCCGCGGCCAGCAGGCGCAGTGAGGCCACACCGCGGACGTCGCGCATAACAAGACTGCCGGACGTCCATGCCGCCCTGCCGGCCACCGCGGTGTCCGGGCCTCGCACGTCGAGGTCGGCCACCGGGGCGAAGGCCGCGATCGAACTCAGGGGGCGGACCGTCCAGCCGACAGCGAAGCCGGGCTCGATCCCTGCCTCCCCCTTCCAGACCGTGCCCACGGCCTCGTGCTCGCCGGGCACGACGGCCTCGGCCGGCAGGTGCATCAGCAGGCCCGTGAGATATGCCGCGGCCCCCGCGCCGATCAGGATCACGCGCCAGCGGGTGACCCTGACGAACAGACGCTCGAACTGAAATGCGCCCGACGCGTGCCCCCGATCGCCGTCGCGGACTCTCCAGGTTCCGAACATGGTCTCGCTCCGCCGCTGCGCCGCGTGTCTCGTTCGCCCAAGCCACGCCCGACTGCAAGCTCCGATCCGAACGCCGGGGTAGCCGGTCGGGATTCACCCTGATCGAGGTGATCGTGGCGCTGGGTCTGTTCGCCCTGATCGCCCTGGCGGGGTTCACCCTGTTGAGGTCTATTCTCGACGCCCAGGCCCGCACGGAGGCGCGGCTGGCGCGGCTGTCCGAGATTCAGCGGGCCCTGTTCGTGGTCGCGGGCGACCTGGACCAGGTCAGCGGCCGCATCGAAGGGGGTCCGGACGCGATCGTCTTCCAGAAGACCGACGCCTCAGGCCGACCTTTCGTAATCAGCTATGCCGTGTCGGGGTCGACCCTGACGCGCACGGTGGCCAGCGCGGGGGGGCAGCGAACCCAGAGCCTGCTGGGGCAGGTGACGGCTGTGCGCTGGTCCTACCGGCTGTCGACCCTGGGGTGGTCCCCTGTCAGCATGATCCCGCCGTCGCCGGCGGACCCCCTGTTGGGTCAGGCCGGGCCCCAGCCCGTGGTGCGGGCCGTGGCGCTGGACCTCTCTCTGACCGGGCCGGACGGGCGCCCGACCGAGGTCCGCCGGGTCGTGGCCGTGCCGGAGATCTGGCCGTGAGGGTCGTCGCCGGCACCCGGCAGGGGATGGTGCTGCTCAATGTACTGATCGTGGTGGCGATCAGCGCTGCGGCCGTCACCGTGATGATCGTGGCCCAGGACATGGAGGTGCGCCGTGCCATCCGTCTGCACGACGCGGCCCAGGCCCAGTCCTATGCGCGGGCGGGCGAACTGTCGGCCCTGGTCGCCCTGAGGCGCGACCTGATCACGGCCCCGGCGTTGGACGTCGCGACCGAGCCCTGGGGCGGCATCGGCCAGGACGCCGTGGCCATCCCCAACGGGGGCTTTTCCCTGAAGATCGCCGACGAGCAGGCCCGGTTCAACGTCAACGCCCTGGCCGAGGGCTCACCCATACCGGCGGGCGCCCTGCTGGAGATCGCGCAACTGACCGGCGTGTCCCGCGACACCGTCTCGCTGATCGAGTTGACCCTGATGGCGCTGGGCCCGCTGCGGGACGATGGGCCGTTGCGCACGGCAGGCGTGGATCCGGCGGACCTGGACCGGTTGTCCCCGTACGTCGTCTTCCTGCCGCCTGACGCAAAGATCAACATCAACACGGCGGACCCGGCCCTGCTGGAAATGGTGTTGCGCGATCCGGCCACGGTGCGTCGGGTGCTGGAGCGCCGGCGTCAGGGCGGAATGTCGTCCGAAGAGGCTGCAGCCCTCGGGGCCGGCGGGCTGTTCGGCGCGTCGTCGTCGCATTTCCGCGTCGAGACGGATGTGCGCGTCGGAGACGTGCGCCGGCGCACAGTCAGCCGTATCAGCCGCACCCTGGGCGATGACGGTCAGCCCCGGGTCACGGTCTCGGCGCGGCAGCGGCTGCCGACGCCCTGAAGACGACCGCGCACGTCGGGGTGAGCGGTCGTGTCGCTGCCGGCATCAGGCGTGCGCGGCGATGTCCCGTCGACGGCGACAGACCGCTGACCTAAGGCAGGTGGCGTCGCCGTCAGGGGCCCGGCGTTGCGCCGCGCTACGTCCGGCGGCGACGCCCCGGAGAGTGCGCCGATGACCAAGGATCCCCGCATACAGCAGGTCCCGCGCGGACGACTGGCGCGCTTCGGTCAGTTCGGCCGTCTGGCCGGGTCCGTGGCGGGCGGCATGCTGGCCGAGGGTGCGCGTCGCCTGGCCGAGGGAGAACGGCCGCGACTGCGCGAAATGCTGCTGACCCCGGCGAACGTCGGCCGTGTCGCCGACCGACTGTCGCACCTGCGCGGCGCGGCGATGAAGCTGGGTCAGATGATCTCGATGGATGCGGGCGACCTGCTGCCGCCTGAGCTGGCGCAGATCATGGCTCGCCTGCGCGACGATGCCCACCACATGCCGCCGAGCCAGCTGAACGGCCTTCTGGCGCAGGAGTGGGGCCCGGACTGGCGGAGCCGCTTTGCGAATTTCGAGATGCAGCCGATCGCCGCCGCCTCGATCGGCCAGGTCCATCGCGCGGTGACCCGGGAGGGCCGCGAGCTGGCGATCAAGGTGCAGTATCCCGGGGTGCGCGAGAGCATCGACGCGGACGTCGACAATGTGGCGACCCTGTTGCGGATGTCCGGCGCCGTGCCGAAGGGGCTGGACCTCGGTCCGCTGCTGGCGGCGGCGAAATCCCAGCTGGCGGAGGAGGCCGACTACGAGCGGGAGGGCGCGCAGATGGCCCTGTTCGGTCGGCTGCTGGCCG
>CAMCIP010000061.1 GCA_945874855.1 Brevundimonas vancanneytii | reverse complement strand
CCGACGCCCGCGCCGATGGCGCCCTGACGGGTCGCCTCATTCATTCCGTAACCGTCGCTGGCGCAGGCGGAAGCCAGCAGGCCGGCGGCCGCGATGGCGATGAGAGCCTTGTTCATGATCGATCCCTTGAAAAATCCCGGTTCGCCCCCGGGGTGAGAACGCTGGACCCGACTCCGGGTTCCAATTCTAAGGTATAGGACGAAGTCGGCTTGGGGTCACGGCGGGCGACATGTCCGTCGGGCGGGCGAGCCGGCCGAAGGTTGGGGGTTCTGTGGTGAAGATGCGTTTTCCTGAGATCGTGCACATGACTGACGACGGCGCCGGCCCGGTATGGGCCCAGAAGCGGCGGCGGTCCGGTTCGCCGCCCGTGGTCGGGTTCCTGGTGGGCCTGCTGGCCCTGTTCGGGGCCCTGGTGCTGGTCCTGTCGGTTATGGACCGGTCGGTCGCCGAGGCGGGCGCCCGGGTCGATGGCTGGATCGGCAAGGGCCTGGAAATGGTCGGCGGCGCGGCCGAACAGGCCCCCGAAGCGGTCGAAACGGCTGCGGACGAAGCCGGCCAGGCTGCTGAGAAGTCCGGCGAGGCCGTGGAGGCCGGGGCCGCCGCCACCGCCACCGCCACCGGGATGAAGAAGGCGGGCTGATCTGCCGGAACGGTCCGCCCCTGCGGACGTTCGGCTGCGATGAGCGAAACCTTTGCCGTGGATCCTGCCGACGACCTGGTGGCGCGCAGTCTGACGCCGCATGTGGCGCTGGGGCGGGTCTGCATGGTCGTGAACCCTCTTTCAGGCGGCGTAGGACCGGGCGCGGCCGAGGACGCGCGCGCCATCCTGGCCGACTATCCCCTGGAGGCCGAGGTCATCGAGCTTGAGGCCGGGGGCTTCGATGCGGCGATCGCGGCGGCGCTGGCCGACCGGCCCGATCTGCTCCTGATCCTGGCCGGAGACGGCACGGCCGGCACCATCGCCGCCTCGGTCGGGCCCGACGGCCCGCTGATCGCCACCCTGCCCGGCGGCACGATGAACATGCTTCCCAAGGCCTTGTACGGCACAACCGACTGGAAGAAGGCGTTGCGCGACACCCTGGAGCGGGGCGAGGTCCGCGAGGTCTCGGGCGGAGACGTGGGCGGCCACACCTTTTTCTGCGCCGCGATCCTGGGGTCGCCCGCCCTGTGGGCCCCGGCCCGCGAGGCGGTCCGTCACGGGCGCTGGAGGCTGGCCTGGCTGCATGCACGCCGCGCCTTGCGCCGGGCGTTCGGCGGAAAGCTGCGCTATGGCCTAGACGGCGGGCCGATGCGGCGGACCGAGGCCCTGGTCCTGATCACGCCCCTGATCTCCAGCGCGATGGACGTCGACGGGGGACTGGAGGCCGCCGCCATGAGCCCGTCAGGCGCGGCCGAGGTGTTCCGTCTGGCCGCCCATGCCCTTTTCGACGACTGGCGCCATGATCCGGCGGTGGCGACCCGCACGGTTCGTCGCGCCGCGCTGAAGGCCAGATCGCGCATTCCGGCGGTGATCGATGGCGAGCCGACCCTGTTGGGGCATGAGGCGGTCGCCGCCTTTCGCCCCCGCGCCTTCCGGGCCCTGGCCCCTCGCCTCGACGCGGAAGGGGCCCGGGCATGACCGGACGGCTGGTGCAGCTGTCCGATGTGCATTTCGGGCGGGAGAATACGGCCGCCGCCGGGGCGGCCCTTGGCCTGACGCATGCGCTGAAGCCCGATCTGACCCTGATCACGGGCGACGTGACCCAGTCGGGGCGAACGACGGAGTTCAAGGCCGCCGCCGGGTGGATCTCGGCCCTGCCTGATCCGACCTTCGTCGTGGTGGGCAATCATGACGTGCCCTACTGGAACATCTGGTCGCGCGTGACGTCGCCCTGGCGGGCATTCGAGCGGCTGATCGGCCATCCGGCGCATGACCACCAGTTCGTCGGCCAGGCCGTCATGGTGCGCGGCGTGACGACCGCCCGCGGATGGCAGGCGCGGGCCAACTGGTCCAAGGGCGTCATCGACCTGGACCAGACCCGACGCGCCGCCGAGGCCTTGCGGGCGGCACCTCCGGGCGTTCTGAGGGTGCTGGCCTGCCACCATCCGCTGGTCGAGATGATCGGCACGCCGGTCAGCGGCGACGTCAAGCGGGGCGAGGCCGCCGCCCTGATCTTTGCCGAGGCCGGGGTCGATCTGATCCTCACCGGCCACGTCCATGTGCCGTTCGCTGTCGCCATCCCCCTGTCGGACCAGCGGTCCTATGCCGTGGGGTGCGGAACCCTTTCGGAGCGCGAGCGCGGGGCGGCGGCCAGCTTCAACCGCATCGACTGGGACGAGACGCAGATCGTCGTGACGGTGATGACCTGGACGGGCGCGGCCTTCGTCGAGGGTCAGGTGTGGCGACTGCCCCGCCGCGCGCCGGGCTGAGCGGGCTCAGCGCCGACGGCGGGCGTGGCTTTTCTCGGTGAAGGCGGCCGCGACCATGGTGGCCAGGGCGGGGTTGCGCAGGAAGATCCAGCCCCCCGCCAGCCCGGCCACCGTGCCCAGGATGGGGCGCTGGCGGAACAGCTGATAGGCGCGCGCGGCCAGGCCCTCCGGCACCTCTTCGACCTCCTCCTCTTCCTCTGACGACGACAGGAAGACGGCGGCGATGATCGCGGCGAAGGCCGCAAACAGGAACATCGTCACCGCGGCGGCGGCCAGGTCCGGCATCACCATGGCCAGACCGAAGAAGACCGTGGCCCCGAAGGCCAGCACGGCCACGAAGGCGCAGGCGGCGGCCGCGGAGCCCGCGACCGCCTTGCGGATCAGACGTTTGCCGAACATCAGCGGCGGCGGCCGGCGAGCAGCAGGCCGATCAGCACGCCGACGCCGAGGGCGATGGCGGTCGACTGGACCGGGCGCTCCTGCACCCGCTCCACGACGTAGCGCTGGGCCTCGTCGAGGCGCTCGGCAGCGTCGTCATAGGCCTCACGACCGCGCACGCGGGCCTGATCATAATAGGTGCGGGCCTGTTCCCGGGCCTCGGCGGCCTTCTGGCGCAGGGCCGTCTCCGCGTCGGCGGCCCGGGCGCGCAGGCGCTCGGCCTCCTCACGGGCACCCACCTTGAGATCTTCCTTCAGGGTGTTGAGGTCGTTCTTGATGTCTTCTCGTGCCTTGGACGTGGCCATGTGATGCGCTCCCGCGGTTGCAAGCTTGACGGTTTAGATAGGGGACCCGGACTGTCAACGCCACGGGGGCATGCCAGTTCCGCCCCGCCCCATGGCCAAGTTGGCGCGGCCTGCTATCCAGAGGGCATGACCGACTGGCTGATCCCCCCTCCCGTCCCCGCCTCCCTGCCCGTTATCGGCCGATCCGCGCGCTTTCCGGTACGCCGCATCCTCTGCGTCGGCCAGAACTATGCCGCCCATGCCCGGGAGATGGGAGCAGAGCGCGCCGCGCCCTTCTTCTTCTCCAAGCCCGCCGATGCCCTTGTGGCCGACGGCGGCGACCCCGCCTGGCCGTCCGCGACGGCGGACCTGCACCATGAGGTCGAACTGGTGGCCGCGATCGGGGCCGGGGGCGACATCGTCGGCTGGGCGGTGGGCTGCGACCTGACGCGACGCGACCTGCAGGCCCAGGCCAAGGCGACAGGCCGGCCCTGGGACGCGGCCAAGGGTTTTGACCAGTCCGCGCCCTGCGGCGCCCTGACCCTGGGCCCCGGGCCGGGGCCGGGGGCGGAGATCGCCCTGTCCGTCGGCGGCGCGCGCCGCCAGTCCGGCCGGATCGGCGACATGGTCTGGGCCCCGGACGAGGTGTTGGCCCAGGCCCGCACCCTGTGGGACGTGCGGCCCGGCGACCTGATCTTCACCGGCACGCCCGAGGGCGTCGGGCCGCTTCAGCCCGGCGACCGGGTCGAGGCGACGATCGACGGCCTCGCGCCCTTGCGCTTCACCCTGAGGGCCCCATGATCCTGCACGGCTATTTCCGCTCCGGCGCCGCCTACCGGACCCGCATCGGCCTGAACCTGAAGGGCCTGCCCTATCAGCAGTTGACCGTGGATCTGCGCACCGGGGCCCAGCGTGACCCGGCGTTTCTGGCGCGCAATCCGCAAGGGATGGTGCCGGCGCTGGAGGTGGACGGGCGTGTGCTGACCCAGAGCCCGGCCATTCTGGAATGGCTGGAGGAGGCCCATCCGCGCCCGGCCCTTCTGCCCGCCGACCCGTTCGACCGGGCCCAGGTACGGGCCATGGCGGCCCTGATCGCCTGCGACGTCCACCCGCTGAACAATCTGCGGGTCCTCAAGGCCCTGCGCGGGGATTTCGGGGCGGATCAGGCCGCGGTGGACGCCTGGGCCGGGCGCTGGATCACGGCCGGCCTGACGGCGCTGGAGACCCTGGTGCAGCGGCACGGGCGGGGCTTCTGCTTCGGCGACGCGCCCGGCCTGGCCGACGTCCACCTGATCCCGCAGCTGTATTCGGCCCGTCGGTTCAACGTGGATCTGACGCCCTGGCCCGGGCTGGCGGCGGTAGAGGCGGCCTGCCTGGCCCTTGCCCCCTTTGCCGACGCCCATCCCGACCGCCAGCCGGACGCCGACCCGCCCGCTTAAGCTTCCGTCAAGGCCTTGGAAAAGCGGCCTTAAGCTTTGGGCCTCAGGGTCCGTCCGTGACCCTTTCCGTCTCTCCTTCGCCCGCCGGCGCCCTGGCGGTGGCCGTGGTGACCGCGCCCTTGCGGTCCGGGCCCGCTGCGCCCGGCGCCCGGGAGGACGCCCTGCGTCTGCTCCTGCAGACGGCGGCCGACGGCGGGGTGCGCGCCGTGGTGACGCGGCCCGACGGGGATCAGGAGCGCCTGCTGTCGCAGGCCTGGCCCTTTCCCTCCCCGTTCGAGGCCACGGTCCTCACCGTGCCCATCACCGAAGGACTGGACCGGGTGGAGGCCCGGGCCCGCCGTTCTCTGGAGCGTCTGGGGCTGGCGCGGGCCGAGACCCTGCTGGTGTCGTCCGCCGCGGATCTGGCCGGCTCGGAAGGCCGGGCCCTGTGGGCGCGGCTGGAGGCACTGAAGTCGCGCGGCCTGTTCCGGCGCCTGGGCTTTGTCGCCGCGGTCCATGACGGCCCGACCCTGCTGGCGCGCCGGTTCCAGCCGGACGTGGTGCGTGTCGGCTGCAATCTTCTGGACCAGTCGGCGCAGACCTCGGGCGAGCTGGAAGGTTTGAATGGCCTTGGGGTCTCCGTGCAGGTCGCCTCGGTCTTTGCCCAGGGCGCCCTGTTCGGCGGGGCGGCCGCGCCGGACGTCTTCAGGGGGCGCGAGCACGCCCTGTCACGCGTGCGCCGCCGTCTGGCCGAGGCGCGGATCGACCCGATGCAGGCGGCCCTGGCCTATGGCCTGGCGCTGCCGGGCTCACCCCGTCTGATCGTGTCCATCGCCTCGCCGGCCGAGATGCGGGCCGTGCTGGCGGCCGTCCATGCTCCCGCTCCCGATCTGGACTGGGCCGCCTTCGACCTGGGGCCGGAGGCGCCGACCGACGTCGCGGCCGGCGCCCGCGTCATCAGTAGCGCAGCCTGAGTCCGACGTAGGCCGACCGCCCGGGCTCGCCATAACCCAGCAACTGTTGCCAGCTCTCATCGGCCAGGTTCTCCACCCGCGCCGTGAAGGTGACGCGGTCGTTCAGGTCCCAGGCCGCCGCCAGGTTCGCGGTGACGAAGCCGTCCCGCCTGCCGCCGGAGTCCGGCATGTCGCCTTCGCCCCGCACGGTCAGGGCCGCCGACAGCCGCTCGCCGCGCCAGGCCAGGGTCACCGATCCCGCCTGTTCGGGCACGCGCAGGACCGGAGCGTCGGCATCGAGATCGCGCGCGTCCGTCCAGGCCCAGGCGAGGCCGAGATCGAAGCCGCCGCCGAGCGTGGCCCGACCCTCCAGTTCCAGACCGTCGGTCCGGGTTCGATCCACATTGACGTAGTAGAACTCGAAGGTCCCCGCATCGAAGAGGCCGTCGATCTGGTCGTCGATCTCCAGCCGGTAGGCGGTCACCCGGCCGTCGAACCGGCCGTCGGCCGAGCGCCAGCCCAGGGCCAGTTCCCCGCCTTCGGCCGTTTCCGGGACCAGGGCCGCGACCGCTGTGCCCGGCAGGACGAAACAGAAGTCGCACACGGCCTGACTGACGCTGGGCGTCTTGAAGCCGGTGCCCCAGGCCCCCGACAGGGTGACGCCGCCGCCGAGGTCCCAGGCGGCCGACGCCCGGCCGGTGGTCTTGCCGCCGAAGTCCCTGGTGTCGTCGTGGCGCAGGCCCAGGGTCAGGGTCAGCCGGTCGGTCGCGTCCCAACGGAGGGTCCCGAAGACCGAGTCGACGGCGAGGTCGGCCGAGGCGCCGTTCAGAGAGGCTTCGGTCTCCTCGCGCTCCAGACCGAAGGCATAGGCGACGGCGCCCGACGTCCGCCTGTCGGCCTGCCAGCGCAGCAGCCGGCGCTCGCCCTCATAGCTCGAGGGGAAGGCACTGACGGTTGTCCGGGTGATGTCGGACCCGGCGGCCGTCAACTGATGATCCAGCCCCAGAACTCCCCCGGCGCGCAGCCGCACGAAGGCCGAGCGGTTGCGCGTCTCCGTGGTGTCCAGGCTGTCGACCGGGCCGAAGTCGTCGATTTCGGCGAAGACGTCGGTCTGGCGGGCGCGGACCTCGACCGACAGCCGGTCGGTCAGGGCCCGACGCGCGTTCAGGGCCAGGCTCTCGGCCTCGACGCCGTCGGCCTCGATGCCTGATGCGGCGGCCGAGATGCCGTCGGTCTCATGGCGCGACCACGCCAAGCCGAAGGCCTGCTGTGGGGTCGCGACGCCGCCTGCGACGCGGCCGCGCACGGTGTCGAACGACCCGGCTTCGGCCTCGGCCTCAATCCCCTCGACCTCGCGGCTCGAGAAGGCGATGACGCCGCCGGTGGCGTCGGATCCCCACAGCGAAGACTGCGGTCCGCTCAGCACCTCGATCCGGTCGGTCGCGCCCAGGTCGAAGCCGGAAAAGTCGAAACCCCCGGCCGGCTGGGACGGATCGTTGACCGGCACGCCGTCGACCAGGACCAGGGACTTGTCCTGGGCCGCGCCGCGCATGCGCACGGAGGTCACCCCGCCGGGGCCGGCGCGATAGACCGACAGTCCCGGCACATCGGCCAGGATGTCCTGGGCGAAGACGGCACCGCGCAGGCGGATCGTCTCCGCATCGATGACCCGGGCGCCGGGCACATCCTGCACGACGGTGGGCAGGCGGGTGGCGGTGACGACGATGTCGTCCACCGGCGTGGCCTCCTGCGCAAGCACGAAGGAGGGCGCGGCCAGAAGGGCCGCGGTGGTCAGAAGGAGTCGCTTCATGGCGACGGTCTCCTCGGCCGGGGACGGGCGCGACCCCCGACGGATGAATGCGACCGATCCGCCGGGCCCTGGGGCCCGGACGGCGCACGGATCGGGTCGCTTCGAAGAGACAAGCCTGTCCCCGCGCCTCCGTCTGGTCCCGGACGGGGGGCGAGCGACGTCGGCGGCCAGGTCTCCTGGCTTGCGGGTCAACAGATGCTGCGCCCGCCTTCCCGGTTGCCCAGTGGCGCCGGACCCGAAGGTCCGGAATGCGCAGCGGCCTCACCGCCTACAGTTGCGGGCACAGCCGCGGTATCTGACCGCGTTCCCTTAACCGCCTCGTTTGGCTGTGGACCATCCTGGGCCCTGCGGCAAGGCGCCGCGCCTTGGCCTTGAGCGCGGCCCGCCGATCCGTCACCCTCGCGCCACGTATGAACGCTCCCGTTTCCCCCGCCCAGTTCGCCGCGCCCGAGGGCTCGACGCCGGTCATGGCCCAGTTCCTGGAGGCCAAGGCGCAGCATCCCGATGCCCTGCTGTTCTTCCGCATGGGCGATTTCTACGAACTGTTCTTCGAGGACGCGGAGAAGGCCGCCGCCGCGCTCGGTCTGGCGCTGACGAAGCGGGGCAAGCATCTGGGCGAGGACATTCCGATGGCGGGGGTCCCGGCCCACGCCATGGAGGGTTATCTGGCCCGGCTGATCCGCCAGGGCTTCCGCGTCGCCGTCTGCGACCAGCTGGAGGATCCGGCCGAGGCGAAGAAGCGCGGGTCCAAGGCCGTGGTCCGGCGTGGCGTCGTGCGGGTGGTGACGGCCGGGACCCTGACCGAGGACGGGCTGCTGGACGCGCGGGCGGCCAACCGGCTGGCGGCGGTGGCGATCCGGCGCGGGCGGGCCGCGGTGGCGACGGTGGAACTGTCGGCCGGGTCGGTCGAGGTGGCGGTCTGCGGCCCCGAGGATCTGGGCGCGACCCTGGCGTCCCTGGCCCCCAGCGAGATCCTGGTGCCCGACCGGCTGTTCGCCGATCCGGCGGTGAAGGCGGCGCTGGACGGCGCAGGCGGGGTGATCCAGGCCGTGCCCCAGGTCCAGGGCGAGCCCCAGGCCGCGCGCGCCCGGCTGGAGCGGCTGTACGGCGTCGCCTCGCTGGACGGGTTCGGCGCGCTGGAGGAGGCAGAGGTCTCGGCCCTCGGCCTGGTCGCCGCCTATCTGGACCTGACCCAGGCCGGGCGGCCCCTGACCCTGGGTCCGCCGCGTCGACTGGCCGAGACGGGCCGGCTGGCGATCGACGCCGCCACCCGCCGCAGCCTGGAGATCGACCGGACCCAGACGGGCGCGCGCGACGGCTCCCTGCTGGCGGTGATCGACCGGACGCTGACGCCGGGCGGCGGGCGGGCCCTGGCCGACCGGCTGACCCGGCCCCTGTCCGATCCGGTCGGGATCAATCATGGACTGGACGCCGTCGAATGGCTGGTCGGGCGACGGGCGCTGCGACGCGCGCTGCGCGAGGCGCTGAAGGGGTCGGCCGATGTGGCGCGGGCCCTGTCGCGGCTCAGTCTCGGGCGCGGCGGCCCGCGCGATCTGGCGGCGATCCGCAGCGGCCTGCACGGCGCCGAGGCCCTGTCGGCCGCCTTTCTGGCCGGGGGCGATGCCCTGGCCGGCCCGCCGCGCGACCTGGCGACGGCCCTGGTCGACCTGACCCTGACGCCGGAGCTGGGCGGTCTGCTGGCCGAGCTGGACGAGGGCCTGTCGGCCGAGCCGCCGCATCTGGCCCGGGACGGCGGTCTGGTCCGGCCGGGCTTCCGGCCGGAACTGGACGCGACCCGGTCCCTGCGCGACGACGCCCGCAAGGTGATCGCCGATCTGGAGGCCCGCGCCTCGGCCGAGGCCGGGGTCACCTTCAAGGTGCGGCACAACGCCGTGCTGGGCTATTTTCTGGAGACCACGGCGCAGAAGGCCGAGGCCCTGCTGCGGCGCGGACCCGAAAGCCCCTTCATCCACCGCCAGACCCTGGCCGGGCAGGTGCGGTTCACCACGGTGGAGCTGTCGGACCTCGACGCCCGCATCGCCCAGGCCGGTCACCGGGCGCTGGCCATAGAGATGGAGACCTTCGAGGCCTGGCGCGCCGCCTGCGTGGCCCAGGCTTCGACCCTGCAGGCCCTGGCCGAGGCGGTCGCCGCCCTCGACGTTGCCGCCGCCCTGGCTGAGTGGGCCGAGGAAGCCGGGGCGGTGCGGCCGGTCGTGGACGGCTCCACCAGCTTCTGCGTCGAGGCGGGCCGCCATCCGGTGGTGGAGGCCGCGGTGCGTCGGGCCGGCGATCCCTATGCCCCCAATGACTGCCAGTTGGACGGCGAGGCCACCGAGGGGCCGCGCATCGCCCTGGTGACCGGGCCCAACATGGCCGGCAAGTCGACCTTCCTGCGCCAGAACGCCATTCTCGTGATCCTGGCCCAGGCCGGGGCCTTCGTGCCCGCCCGGTCGATGCGGCTGGGCGTGGTGGACCGGCTGTTCAGCCGGGTCGGGGCCGGTGACGATCTGGCGCGCGGCCGGTCCACCTTCATGACCGAAATGGTCGAGACCGCCGCCATCCTGGCCCAGGCGGGGCCGAAGAGCTTCGTGGTGCTGGACGAGATCGGGCGCGGCACCGCCACCTATGACGGTCTGGCCATCGCCTGGGCGGTGACCGAGGCCCTGCACGACCGCGCCCGCTGCCGCACCCTGTTCGCGACCCACTATCACGAGCTGGCGGCGCTGGAGGGGCGGCTCACCGGGTTGACCAATCTGTCGATGCGGGTGCGCGAATGGAACGGCGAGCTGGTCTTCCTGCACGAGGCGGCGGCCGGGGCGGCGGACCGCAGCTATGGCGTGCAGGTGGCCCGGCTGGCCGGGGTTCCGCCGGCGGTGGTGGCCCGGGCCCAGAGCGTGCTGGAGCGGCTGGAGGGCCGCGACGACGCCTCGGGCCGTCTGGCCCAGCTGCCCCTGTTCGCCACCGTGGCCGAGCCCGCCCCGCCGTCTGGTCCGACGCCGCTGGAGCTGGCCCTGAAGGCGGTCGAGCCCGATGATCTGAGCCCCCGCGAGGCGCTGGAGGCGCTGTACCGGCTCAAGGGGCTGGCTCAGTAGGCGAAGTCGATCACGCAGACCCGCCGCCAGACCGGGTGGGGCCCGCAGGCGGCGCCGGCGCGGGTCCAGTCCGGATTGAAGATGTTGGTGCGGTGGCCGCGCCCGGGCACGTCGTCGTCGACGATCAGCTGGATCACCGTCTCGCGCGCATCCGCCGATCCATAGGCGATGTTCTCGCCCATGCCGCGGGCGGCGCCGTGGCGACGCACGCGCGTGCCGAGCGTGGAGCCGTCCGAGCCAACGTGTCCCGTCTCGCCCGTGCGGGCCTGATCCCGGGCGTGATCGGCGGCCGCCCGGTCCAGGTCGACGTCGCGCGCAAGGCCAGGCAGGGGGGCCTGGGCCTCCAAAAAGGCGATGGCCTCGTCGACGGCGGCCGGGCCCTCGACAGTGACCAGGCCGGGCAGGCCGGGCCGGCGCACGACGTCGCCGACGAACCACGACCGCCATTCGCGCAGCCGGGCGGCATAGGCGCGGGGGTCGGTGCGGGCGAGGTCGATTTCATCCAGCACGGCATCGGCCTGGGGGTCGGGCGTCGCCGCGCCGACGGTCAGGACGGCCGCCGCGGCGACGAACAGGGCTCTCCACCGGATCATGGAGCAATGCTGCACCGGGACGGGACCGGGAGAAAGCCCTGACGCCCGGCGTCGGGCGGCGGTATGGTCCGTGTTGTGGACCCTGCCCTGATCGCCCGTCTTGAAGAGGCTGCCCGCGCCGCCGACCCCCGCCGCGCCGTGGGCGCCGTGCTGCGCGAGCAGTTCGACGCCGCCCGTCGCCGTGCGGCGCACAGGCTGGATCAGGGGCTGGGCGGGGTGGAGGTCGCGCGCCTGCACGCCGCCGCCG
>CAMCIP010000060.1 GCA_945874855.1 Brevundimonas vancanneytii | reverse complement strand
TTTCGGTGACCTTCTCGCTGGCGGTCGCGGCCCTGATCGAGGGGCGGGCGGGCTCGGCCCTCTGGCCCGCCTGGGGTCGGTGGGTGCGGCCGTGGGCGCTGGCGTCCTGGGCCCTGCTGACGGTCGGCATCACCCTCGGATCCTTCTGGGCCTACTATGAGCTGGGCTGGGGCGGCTGGTGGTTCTGGGACCCGGTCGAGAACGCCAGCTTCATGCCCTGGCTGGCGGCGGCGGCCCTGCTGCATTCGGCGGTGGTGACCGAGCGGCGCGGCGCCCTGGCCGGCTGGACCACCTTCCTGGCCCTTCTGGCCTTCACCTTCTCCATGCTGGGCGCCTTCCTCGTGCGGTCCGGCGTGCTGACCAGCGTGCACGCCTTCGCCGTCGATCCCGAGCGCGGCATGGCCCTGCTGGGCATTCTGGCCGTCGCGTCGGGCGCGGCCTTCGCCCTGTTCGCCTGGCGTGTGCCGAAGCTGAGCCCCGGCGGCAGCTTCGCCCCCGTCAGCCGCGAGGCCGGGCTGGTGCTGAACAACCTGTTCCTGACGGTCGCCGCCGCGACCGTGCTGCTGGGCACCCTGTATCCGCTGATCTTCGAAGCGTTCTCGGGCGAGACCATTTCGGTGGGGCCGCCCTATTTCGCCCTGACCTTCACGCCGTTGATGACGGTCGCCGCCCTGATCCTGCCTGCCGGGCCCATGCTGGCGTGGAAGCGGGGGGATCTGAGGGGCGTCGGTCAGCGGCTGATACTGGCCGCCGGACTGTCGGTGGCGGTGGGTCTGGGGGCGCTGGCCCTGTGGAGCCCCGGCAAGGCCCTGACGGCGCTGGGCGTGGCGATCGCCGCCTGGCTGATGCTGGGCGCGCTCAGCGAACTGGCCGATCGCCTGCGCCTGTTCCGGGCCCCCGCGGCCGAGACCGGGCGCCGCGCACGCGCCCTGCCGCTATCGGCCTGGGGCATGACCCTGGCGCATTTCGGCGTCGGCCTGTTCGTTCTGGGGGCCGCGGTCGAGATCGGGCTGAAGAGCGAGGCGGGGGCCGTCATCCCGATCGGCGGCGAGGTGGCCTCGGGTCCCTTCCGTGCCCGGCTGGAAGGCGTGCAGGTGATCGAGGGCCCCAACTATCTGGCCGAACAGGCGCGGGTCGTGGTGACCACGGCCGACGGCGGCACCCCGCGCACCGTGACGGCGGAGCGGCGCTTCTTCTCCGCCGGGGGTCAGACCACCACCGAGGTGGGGCTGGATTTCAGGGGTCTGGACGACGTCTATCTGGTGCTGGGCGAGCGGGGGGCCACGGCCGAGGGCGAGCGGGCCTGGAGCCTGCGCATCGCCCACCACCCGTTCGCGCGGCTGATCTTCCTCGGCCCCATGATCATGGCGCTGGGCGGGCTGTTGTCGCTGCTGGACCGCCGTCTGCGGGTCGCGCCCTCGGTTCGGGCGCGGCGTGAGGCCAGGGCGTGAGGGTCGCACCGGTCCTCGCCCGTCTGGCGGCGGCCCTGGCCGCGGCCTTCGCCCTTGCCGCCGAGCCGACGCCCGCGCCCGACGCCCCCCTGGCCGATCCCGCCCAGGAGGCGCGCGCCCAGGCCCTTTTTGAGGAAATCCGCTGCGTCGTCTGCCAGCACGAATCGATCGCCGATTCGCCCGCCGGCCTGGCCGCGGATGTGCGGCGCGAAGTGCGCGGCCAGATCGCCGACGGCCGGTCCGACGACGAGATCCGCGCCGCCCTGGTGGCGCGCTGGGGCGACTTCGTCCTGTTCCGTCCGCCCTTCTCCCCGGGCACACTGCTGCTGTGGCTCGGGCCCGCCCTGCTGGTGCTGGGTTTCCTCGTCTTCGCCCTGATCCGGGCCCGGCGGCCGGTCGAGGAGGCTGATCCCCTGTCCGCCGCCGAGGAGGCGGCCCTGGCGCAGGCTGTCGAAACCGACAGGCTTGGCCATGATCCCGCCGCAGGCCGGCCCGACGACGGTCGCTGAACGCCTGCATTGGCAGGCGGCGGGTTGGACCGCGGCCGCGCGGGGCTATATCCATCGGCCGACGGCGACGCCGATCGGTCACCGCACGGGAAGACTTGGGGATCCATGTTGAAGCGCAAGGAGTTCATTCTGGGGGCCGCCGCCGGCCTGCTGGTCGCGGCCGCCGCGACCGCGGGCGGCTTTGTGCGCTGGCCCGGGGCCGCCGAGGCCCTGCGCATCCAGCCGTCGTCCGGCGTGGCGGGCGCTCCCTTCGCCCCGCCGCCGGGCGCGCCCCAGAGCTTCGCCGGCATCTTCGACCAGGTGGCCCCGGCCGTGGTCCAGATCGACGTCCGGACCCGTGTGCCGCGGCGCAGTCGTCCGATCCTGCCGTTCGGCCCTGAAGGCCCGCAGGTCCGCCCGGGCCCCAATGGCGCGCCGCAGGGTGAGGACGAGGGGCCGCTGGCCGCGGGCGCCGGCTCGGGCTTCTTCATCTCGGCCGACGGCTACATCGTCACCAACAACCATGTGGTCGAGAACGCGGAGGAGATTCTTGTCCGCCTGTCGGACAATCGCCAGCTGCGCGCCCGCCTGGTCGGCCGCGACGAGAGCACCGACCTGGCCGTGATCAAGGTGGAGGGCGACCGCTTCGCCTATGTCAGCTTCGACGACACGGCCCAGCCGCGCGTCGGCGACTGGGTCATCGCCGTGGGCAATCCCTTCGGCCTGGGCGGCACGGCGACGGCGGGCATCGTCTCGGCCATGTCGCGCGACCTGTCCGGCAACCTCGACCGCACCACCGCCTATGTGGACTTCATCCAGATCGACGCGGCCATCAACCAGGGCAATTCCGGCGGGCCGACCTTCGACGTCAACGGCCGGGTGATCGGGGTCAACACCGCCATCTTCTCGCCGACCGGCGGCTCGGTCGGCATCGGTTTCGCCATCCCCGCCGCCACGGCCCGGACCATCGTCGAGCGGCTGATGCGCGGCGAGACGATCGAGCGCGGCTATCTGGGGGTCGAGATCGGCGACCTGCAGCCCTTCCGCGAGGCCCTGGGCCTGGCCGAGGGGACCACGGGGGCCCTGGTCAACGACGTGACGCCCGGCGGCCCGGCCCAGCGCGGCGGCCTGAGGCCCGGCGACGTGGTCACCGCCCTGAACGGGGAGGCCGTCGACGGCTCCACCGACCTGACGCGCCGGGTCGGCGCCGCCCGGGTCGGCGACACCCTGCGGCTCGAGATCCTGCGGGCCGAGGGACGGGTGACCGTCAGCGTGCGCGCGGCCCGACGTCCGCCTGAGTCCGAACTGAACGCCCCGCCCGCGGCCGAGGCCCCCGAGCGGGAGTTCGCGCCGTCGCCCGGCACGACCGCGGCCGGACTGGTGCTGGCCCCCATGAGCGCGGAGCTGCGCCGGCGCTATGCCATTCCCGCGGGCATCGAGGGTGTGGTGGTGACCGGCGTGGCCGAGGGCGGCAACCGCGACTTCCAGCCGGGAATGGTGATCCGCAGGGTCGGCCTGGTCGCCGCCCGCAGTCCCGCCGACGTCCAGGCCGAGGCACAGAAGGCGCGGGCGGCCGGTCGATCGACCATCTTCATCCTGGTGTGGATCGGCGACCGCAATGCTTCGGTGGCGATGGACCTGCCGCGCGAACGGTAGGACGATGACGGACGAAACGACCGCGCGGGCGCGCGCGGCCCGGGGAGGGTTAGGCGATGCGGATTCTGGTCGTAGAGGACGACGCCGAGGCGGCGACCGCCATGGTGCGGGGTCTGACCGAGGCGGGCCATGAGGTGGTCCATGCCGTGGACGGGGCCTTCGGCCTGCTGGAGGCCCAGAAGGGCGGCTATGACGTCTATGTCGTCGACCGCATGATGCCGCGGCTGGACGGCATCGGCATGGTCGAGATGGTGCGCAAGGAGGGCGACCAGACGCCCGTCCTGTTCCTGTCGGCGCTGGGCGAGGTCGAGGACCGGGTCACGGGCCTGCAGGCCGGGGCCGACGACTATCTGGTCAAGCCCTATGCCTTCGCCGAGTTGATCGCCCGGGTCGAGGCCCTGTCGCGCCGGCGCGAGACGGGCTCGGTCGCCACCGTGCTGAGGGTCGGCGACCTGGAGATGAACCTGATCGCCCGCACCGTCCATCGCGGCACGACCGAGATCGACCTGCAGCCGCGCGAGTTCCAGCTGCTGGAGTTCCTGATGCGCCACGCCGGCCAGTCGGTGACCCGCACCATGCTGCTGGAGAAGGTCTGGGAATACCATTTCGACCCCCAGACCAATGTCATCGACGTCCACATCAGCCGCCTGCGCGCCAAGATCGACAAGGGCTTCGACCGCGCCATGCTGCAGACGGTGCGCGGGGCGGGGTATCGGCTGGAGGCGTAGACGTTCTCCCTCCCCCGCGGGGGAGGGCGGCCGTCGCGAAGCGGCGGCCGGGTGGGGCGGTCAGGGCAACCGGGCGACAGTCTTGGGGAGCGCCGAGTTCGATGGCGATCATTGCCAAAGCCCGCGCCATGCGGAAGGCGCTGACACCGGCCGAGGCTCGCCTCTGGGTGGCTCTGCGCGCGCTTCGCGCCGAGGGCCTGCACTTCCGACGGCAGGCACCGCTTCGGGGTTACTATCTGGACTTCTTCTGCTGGGCGCGCGGCGTCATCGTTGAAGTAGACGGGGCGTCGCATTCCACTGAAGATCGTGCGCGCAAGGATCGCGTCCGCGATGCGGTCTTTGCGCGGGAAGGGTTGCTGACGTTGCGCTACGACAATCTGATGGTGCGCGATGATCTGGAGCATGTCGTCGAGGACGTGCGGGCGCATTGCCTTGCCCGCCCCACCCGGTCGCCGCTGCGCGGCGACCGCCCTCCCCCGCGGGGGGAGGGAGAAGACATGCGCTGAGCCTTGAAACTCCCCTCCCTCTTTCGCCGCACGCCTTTCCGGCTGACGCTGCTGTTCCTCGCCCTGTTCGCGGCGGTGGCGGCGGCGGTGCTGGCCTATGTCTTTGTCGCCTCGGCGTCGGAGGCGCGGACGCGGGCGGAGCGGGGCGTGCGCGGTGAGCTGGAGATCCTGACGGCGGTCTATCGCACGCGGGGCTTCGACGCCCTGAACCGGGCGGTGATCGACCGGACCCTGACCGGCGGGCCCTATCTCTATCTGCTGATGGCGCCGGACGGGACCAAGATCACGGGCAATCTGACGACCTCGCCGATCCAGGACTTTCAGGGGCCCCTGCAGTGGGAGACCTTCCGCTTCACCGACACCGATCCCGAGGGGCGGGTGGTGCGGACCCAGTCGATGGGGGTGCAGGTGCGGCTGTCGGGCGGCGAACTGCTGTTCGTGGGCGAGGATATCGGCGACACCGAACGCTATCTGAACCGGCTGACCCAGGCCCTGTGGGGGGCCATGGCCATGGTGGTGGTGCTGGGGGTCGGCGGGGGCTTGCTGGTCAGCCGCAATGTCGAGCGGGCCATGGGCCGGCTGAACCGCGTGGTGGTCGCCGTGCAGGAGGGCGATCTCAAGGTCCGGGCCGAGGTCAGGGGCAATGGCGACGAACTGGACGAGCTGGGTCAGGGACTGAACCTGATGCTGGACCGGCTGGAGGCCTCCATGGCCTCGATCCGGCATGCGGGCGACGCCATCGCCCACGACCTGCGCTCGCCCCTGACCCGCATGCGGGCCAAGCTGGAGGTGTCCCTGATCGACGCCGAGGCCGGCCGCATGGACGGGGTCGAGGCCGTGCAGGTGGCGCTGGACGAGGCCGACAACCTGCTCAAGACCTTCAACGCCGTGCTGGCCATCGCCCGGCTGGAGGCGGCGGGGGGCCGCACCCCCGACCCGACCCGTTTCGACGCCGCCGACCTGGCCGCCGACATGGCCGAGCTCTATGAGCCCGCCGGTGAGGACAAGGGACTGGAGTTCACGGCCGAGATCGAACAGGGCCTGACCGTCGAGGCCAACCGGCCCTTCCTCGCCCAGGCCCTGGCCAACATCATCGACAATGCGATCAAATACACTCCCACCGGCGGCGCCGTGATGCTGCGGGCCCGGCGACGCAGCTCCGGCGAGGTGGAGTTTTCGGTCACGGACACCGGGCCGGGCGTGCCGCCGGAGGACCGCGAACGGGTGATCCAGCGCTTCGTCCGACTGGACAACAGCCGGACCGAGCCCGGCTCGGGCCTGGGCCTGTCGCTGGTCGGGGCGGTGATGGAGGCGCACGGCGGCCGCATCCAGCTGGACGAGGGGCCCGGCGAGTTCGGGGGTCAGGGACCCGGCCTGCGGGTGGCGCTGATCCTGCCGGCGGCCGAGGCGTGACCGCGCCCCTGGTCGAGCGGCTGGTCGCCTGCGGCCCCGTGATCGACCCTGAGGCCGCGAACCGGGTGCGCGCGCGGATCGAGGAGACGGCCGGGGAGGGGGGCTGGAGCGCCCTGCTGGACCGGGCCTGGCCCGCCCTGGCTCCCGTGGCGGCGGCGGCCCCCTATCTGGCCGGGCTGATGGGCCGGCGGCCGCGGATGCTGCGGCGCATTCTGGAGTCCGACCCCGACGCGCGGTTGCAGGATCTGCTGGCCGGGACCGCAGGCCTGACCGGCGGCGCCGACGCGCGGCGCCAGCCGTTGCGGCGCCTGAAGGCCGAACTGCATCTGCTGACGGCGCTCAGTGATCTGGGCGGCGTCTGGGATCTGGACCAGGTCACGGCCGCGCTGAGCCGGTTCGCGGATGCCTCGGCGGCGGCGGCCCTGGCGGCGGTGGCCGAGGACCAGCGGGCGCGCGGCAAGCTGATCTCCGCCCCCGACGACCCCCGCGGCCACGTGCCCGGCCTGTTCGGCCTGGCCATGGGCAAGCACGGTGCCGACGAGCTGAACTATTCCTCCGACATCGACGTCAGCCTGTTCTGGGAACCGGAGGCCGTCACCGGGGCCCTGGCCGAGGGTGTGGAGCCGCAGCGGTTTCTGGACCGGCTGACCCAGGCCTTCGCCCAGCTGATGCAGGAGCGGACCGGCGACGGCTATGTCTTCCGCGTCGACCTGAGGCTGCGGCCCGACCCGTCGTCGACCCCGCCGGCCGTGGCCGTGCCCTTCGCCCTGACTTACTACGAGGGCGTCGGCCAGAACTGGGAGCGGGCGGCCTTCATCAAGGCCCGGCCGGTGATCGGCGATCTGGCCGCCGGCCACGACTTCCTGAAGGCCCTGACGCCCTTCGTCTGGCGCCGCAGCCTGGACTATCAGGCCATCCTCGACGTCCATTCGATCAAGCGCCAGATCCATGTCCACAAGACGGGAGAGGGGCTGTCGGCGCCGGGTGCGAACCTGAAGCTGGGACGCGGCGGAATCCGCGAGATCGAGTTCCATGCCCAGACCCAGCAGCTGATCCTGGGCGGGCGCGACCCCGGCCTGCGGAGCCGACGCACCCTCGACGCCCTGGCCGCCCTGCACGCGGCGGGTCATGTGTCGGAAGAGGTCCGGGCCGAGCTGAGCGACGCCTATGTGCGGCTGCGCGGGCTGGAGCATCGGGTGCAGATGCTGGAGGACGAGCAGACCCACGACATGCCGGTCGATCCGGCGCATCGGCGGGCGGTCGCGGCCCTCTCGGGCGAGGACGACCTGGCGCGCTTCGATGCGGGGGTCGAGGCCCTGCTGGTCGGGGTCAACCGGCGCTATGGCGAGCTGTTCGAGGACGAGGAGGCCCTGTCTTCGCCCTATGGCTCGCTGGTCTTCACGGGGGTGGAGAATGATCCCGAGACCCTGCTGACCCTGGCGCGGATGGGGTTCTCCGACCCCGCGACCGTGGCCGACACCATCCGCAGCTGGCACCACGGCCGCATTCCGGCGACGCGCAGCGCGCGCGGGCGCGAGCTGTCCACCCGCCTGGCCCCGCGCCTGCTGACCACCCTGGCCGGGCTGGCCGAGGGGGACGGGGCGGCGGCGGATGCGGCCTTTCGCCGGTTTGCGGTCTTCTTCTCCGGCCTGAGCGCCGGGGTCCAGGTCCAGGCCCTGTTCCTGGCCCAGCCGCCGCTGTTCGCCCTGGTGGTGGGGGTGATGGCCTTTGCCCCCCGGCTGGCGCGCATGCTGGGCCGGCATCCGGCGGCGCTGGACAGTATGCTGGACGCCCGGTTCCACACCCGGCTCGGCGTCAACACCGGCCTGTTCGACCAGATGGCGGAGGAGGCGGCCGGGGCGGCGGACTTCGAGGACGCGCTCAACGCCGTGCGCCGGCTGCACCGCGACCAGACCTTCCGCATCGGGGTCCAGACCCTGACCGGCCGCGTCCGCCCGCGCGAGACCGGCCGGGCCCTGACGGCCCTGGCCGATGCGGTGATCACGGCCCTGGCCCCCGTGGCCCTGACCGAGACGGCACGACAGGGCGGTGACCTGGCCGGAGGCGCCACGGCGGTGATCGCCCTGGGCAAGGTCGGCTCGCGCGAGATGACGGCAGGGTCCGATCTGGATCTGATGACCGTCTATGACGCCCTGCCGGATGCGGCTTCCGCCGAAAAGGGCTGGGCCCCCGGCGTCTTCTACGCCCGCTTCACCCAGCGTCTGATCGCGGCCCTGTCGGCCCATACGGCCGAGGGCGGGCTGTATGAGGTGGACATGCGCCTGCGCCCGGGAGCGGCCAAGGGGCCTGTGTCGCTGCGGCTGACGGCGGTGGAGGATTACTATGCGACCGAGGCCGACACCTGGGAGTTCATGGCCCTGACGCGGGCGCGGGTGGTCTGGGCCGACGATCCGGCCTTTGCGGCGCGGGTCACGGCAGCGCTGGATGCGATTCTGCGCCGCCCGCGGCCGGGCGTGGATGTCCCGGCCGACGCGCGCCGGATGCGCGACCTGATGGCGCGGGAAAGACCCGGCCAGGGCGACTGGGATCTGAAACTGGCCCCCGGGGGTCAGGTCGACGCCGAGTTCGTGGCCCAGGCCCGCCAGCTGGCGGGTGCCCCGACCGGCGGGCCGTTGACGGTCTCCACCTTGTCAGCCCTCCAGGACGAACCGGCGCTGGCCGAGGCCTGGCGGCTGCAGCAGGCGCTGAACCAGGTTCTGGCCGCCGCCTTCGACGACAAGCCCGATCCCCGCGACGAGCCGAAAGGCTTTCAGGCCCGGCTGGCCGAGGCCGCCGGCTTTGCCGATTTCGCCGCCCTGGAGGCCGCGCTGGCGGCGGCGCGCAAGGCGGCGCGGGCCCGGTTCGAGGCGCTTCTGCCGCGCCGCGACGGAGACAGGTAGATCGGGCGTTGAAGGAGGGACAGGGCACAACAACGATCCCCTTCCCAGGAGAACATCATGAAGCGAACCCTCATCATCGGCGGCCTGGCCGCCCTGACCCTCGGCAGCGCCGGCGCGGCCCTGGCCCAGCAGGGCCCCGGCCGGGGCCCGCGCGCCGACCAGGACGCCGACGGCCGCATCAGCCGCGCCGAGTTCGTCGGCGCCCGCGTTGAGCGCCTGTCGGCGCTGGACGCCAACAGCGACGGCTCGGTCGCTGCGGACGAGATGCAGGCCGGTCGTGAGGCCCGTCGGGAACAGGGTGCCGATCGCCACTTCGCGCGGCTCGACGCCAACAGTGACGGTGCCGTGACCCGCGGCGAGTTCGACGCCGCCCGCGAGGCCCGTCCCGAACGCGCCGAGCGGCCCGGGCGCGGTGGTCACCGCGGCATGCGCGGCATGCGCGGCCGTCACGGCGGCGAAGGCCGCGAGCGTGGCCCGGTCTCGATCGCCGAGGCCCAGACCCGGTCTGGCGAGGCCTTCGATCGCCTGGATGCGAACGGCGATGGCTATCTGACGCCCGAGGACCGTCAGGCGCAACGCGGCATGCGCCGGGAACGCCGGTCGCGTCCGGCCACCGCTTCGGAGTAAGGTCCATGCCGGGCGAGGCGATCGCGGTCGACGGCCCGCTCGTCAGACTTGACGCGGAGGCGCCCCGACCCGTGACCGTCGATCCCGACCAGGATCTGGTGCAGCGTGTGGGCCGCGGCGACCCCGCCGCGGTCCAGGCGCTGGTCGCGCGCAAGCTGCCACGCCTCCTCGCCCTGGCCCAGCGCATGCTGAGCGACCCGGTGGAGGCCGAGGACGTGGCCCAGGAGGCCCTGCTGCGGGCCTGGAAACAGGCGCCGCGGTGGACCCCCGGCAAGGCGCGCTTCGACACCTGGCTGCACCGGGTGGCGCTCAACCTCTGCTACGACCGGCTGCGGCGACGGCGGGAACGCCCCACCGCCTTGCCGCCGGAGCAGGTCGACGAGGGCCCGGCTCCGGATCGCGGCCTGATGGCCGCCGACGTCGGGCGCCGGGTCGACGCGGCCCTGGCCGCCCTGCCCGACCGCCAGCGCGAGGCGGTAATTCTGTGCCATCATCAGGCGCTGACGAACATCGAGGCCGCGGCCGCCATGGACGTCAGCGTCGAGGCGCTGGAAAGCCTGCTGTCGCGCGGACGGCGCACCTTGAGGACCGCCCTGGCCGACATCCGGCCGGGCGCGGAAGGAGTATGACGATGGAGCGCGCGCGCTTCGAAAATCTGGCCGGCACCTGGGGCGGCGACCTGCGCCGCTGGCCCGAGGGCGAGCGCGCCGCGGCCGAGCGCCTGTTGCGGGCCGATCCCGCCGTGCGGGCTGTACTGGACGAGGCGGCGGCGCTGGACGCCCTGCTGGACCGATCGCCGACGCCCTGGCCGTCGCAGGCCCTGCGCGACCGGGTCGTCGCGGCGGCGCCGCGCGCCGGGGCCTGGAGCCTGCCCTGGAGCCGGACCGGACTGGCCTTCGGGGCCGGCTGGGCCGCCGCCGCCTGTGCGGGCGTCATGGCGGGACTGGTCCTGACCCAGTCGCTGACCGCCGACCTGCAGGCCGACGCCGTGCTGTATCAGGCCTCGCTGTCGGGTGTGGACGATGAGGATCTGCTGGGATGAGCACGCGCAGCCTCAAGATCGCCCTGGCGGTGCTGGTCCTGGTCAATGTCTTCGCCCTGGCGGCGCTGGGCACGACCGTGGTGACGCTGAACCGGACCGAGAGCCGCATCGAGGCCGAGCCGCGTTCTGGCGGCGAGCGACGGTCGCCGCGCCAGATGCTGCGCGACCTCGACCCGGAGACCCGTGAACGCGTCACAGCGGCGCTGCGCGCCTCGGCCCTGGCCGCCCGGCCCGACTTCGAGGAGGCCCGCCGCCTGCGCCGCGAAGCTCTGGCTGGCGTGACCGCGCCAGACTTCGATCCCGCCGTCGTCGCCGCCGCCCTGGAGCGGTCGCGCGCCGCGGAACTGCGCGGCCGCAAGCGGATCGAGGATGACGCCCTGGCCCTGATGGCCACGCTGGGGCCGGAGGACCGGGCCCGCCTCGCGCCGATCCTGACCCGGTCAGGACGGGGGCGGCGCGACCGCGGCCCCGACGGCCCGCCGCCGCGGGGCTGAGCCCACCCGCCCTGCCGACCTAGGCCGCCCGGGCCTGCTCCACCTGCGTCGGCCGGCTCTGTGGCATGACGAAGCTGACGGTCGTCCCCCGCCCCGGCTCGCTGGTGATGCTCAGGG
>CAMCIP010000059.1 GCA_945874855.1 Brevundimonas vancanneytii | reverse complement strand
GACGCCCGCAAACGCATCGAGACCGTGGCCCGCGCCAATTTCGCCGCCCAGGCCCAGACCCATGTCGCCGCCCTCGACCTGATGGAGGCCCGCTCCAACGCCGACCTGGCCCGCCGGCTCGACGCCTCGGCCCAGGCCCGGTTCGGCCTCGCCGGTGCGATCGTGGCTCTGGAAAAGCCCGGCGGGGTGCCCTTCGGCTGGCGCGCCCTGGAGCCCGGCCGCGTCGACGCCCTGGTGGGCGAGGACGGCCTGCACTGGCTCGGATCGCATTTCGACGGGCTGAACCTGTTTGGCGCGGCCGCCGATCAGGTGGCGTCCGTGGCCCTGGTCCGTGTCTCCATCGCCCTGACGCCGGGCGCCGCCCCGCGGCCCGGACTGGTGGCCTTCGGTTCGCCCGAGCCGGACGGCTTCCACCCCGCCATGGGCTGCGAACTGGCCGCCTTCGTGGCCCAGGTGGTCGCCCGCAGGGCCGAACGCTGGCCGGCGCTGGACCGGGCCGATGACGGCTGACGACGCCCTGCGGGCCTGGCTCGACTGGTTGACCCACGCCCGGCGGCTGTCGCCCCGCACCCTTGAGTCCTATGCCCACGCCGGGCGGCTGTGGCTGGCCTTTCTGGCGCGACATCGCGGCGGGCCCCAGAGCCTGTCCGACCTCGCCGGGGTCCAGGCCGCCGAACTGCGGGCCCACCTGGCCGAGCGGCGCGCCGGCGACCGGCCCCTGTCCGGCCGGTCCACCGCCCAGGCCCTGGCCGCCATCCGCAATCTGCACGGCTTTCTGGACCGGACCCTGGACGCCCCCAGTCCCCAGCTGACCCTGGTGCGCGGCCCCCGGGTCAAGCCCACCCTGCCGCGTCCCGTCACCGAGGCCCAGGCCCGCGGCCTGCTGGCCGAGCCCGGGGCCGATCCCGATCTCGAACCCTGGGAGGCCGCGCGCGACCGCGCCGTCCTGACCCTGCTCTACGGCTGCGGCCTGCGCATCTCAGAGGCCCTGTCCCTGACCGGCGCCGACGCCCCCCTGCCCGCCTCGCTGCGGGTCGTCGGCAAGGGCGGCAAGACCCGTCTGACCCCCGTCCTGCCCGCCGTGCGCGAGGCGGTGGAGGCCTGGCGCGCGCTCGATCCCTTCCCCCCCGACCCGGCCGGCCCCCTGTTCCGGGCCCGCCGCGGGGGGGCTCTCAGCCCCCGTCACGTCCAGGCCACGGTCCAGCGCCTGCGCGGGCGACTGGGCCTGCCCGCCTCGACCACGCCCCATGCCCTGCGCCACAGCTTCGCCACCCATTTGCTGGGCGCCGGGGCCGACCTGCGCTCGATCCAGACCCTGCTCGGCCACGCCGGCCTCGGCACGACCCAGAAATACACCCAGGTCGACGCGGCCCGCCTGCTTCAGGCCTATGCGGCGGCCCATCCCCGGGCCTGAAACCGCATTACGGCGAATTCAGTTTCGCGACCCCCACGCCATCTTGTAAAGCGTCCTTGTCACATCAGCCGGGGGGCCCGCATGACTGCCGTCGACTCCACGCTTACCCCCGCCGCCGCGCCGCTCGGCCCGGTGGCGGTCAAGGACCGTATCCAGAACCTCGACATGCTGCGCGGCTGGGCCGTGCTGGGCATTCTCGCGGTCAACGCCGTGTCGTTCGCATGGCCCGTCCTGCTGACCATGGCCGAGGCGCCGCCGCCCGCCAACGCCGGCATGGCCGATACGGTCGGCCTCTGGGTCATCGACGTCTTCTTCTCGGACAAGATGCGGACCCTGTTCACCATGCTGTTCGGCGTCTCGATCTTCCTCGTCGGCGGCGAGCGCGGCGATCTGGATCGCGGCAGCCTGCTGCGCCGCCGCCTGTCCTGGCTCGCCCTGTTCGGCGCCCTGCACGGCGCGGTGCTCTGGTACGGCGATATCCTGCTGCACTACGCCGTCTGCGGCTTCGTCTTCCTCATGTTCCGCAGCTGGCGCGCGTCCCGGCTGCTCTGGGTCGGCGGGGGGATCACCGCCCTGTGGGCCCTGGTCGCCGTGGGGGCCTATTGGGGCATGGCCAATCTGCCACCCGAGTTCGCCTCCAAGATGGCGCAGGGACGGCCGGACGTGTCGTCCGCGGCCGTCCAGGCGGCGGTCGATGCCTATCTCGGCGGAGGGATGGCCGCATTCGGTCAGAACCTTTCGGCCTGGTTCAGCTTCGTGATCCTGACCCTGTTCCTGATCCCGGTCACCGTGCCGCTGATGATGCTCGGCCTGGGCCTGTTCAAGTCCGGCTATCTGACCGGCCGGGCCCCCATGGCCGCCTATCTGACGGTTCTGGTGCTCGGCGGCCTGAACCTGGCCGCATCGGCCTGGTGGGGCTGGCTCGAGGCGACCGCGCCCGAGGGCGCAGACCCGACCATGGGCCTGGCTGCCGCCTCGACCGGCGCGGCGCCCCTGATCACCCTCTTCTACGCCACGCTTCTGATCCTGCTGTCGAAATGGGGGCTGAAGGCGCTGACGGGAATCTTCGTGCCCGTCGGCCGCATGGCCTTCACCAACTATCTGACCCAGACCCTGATCATGATGACCCTCTACTACGCGCCCTGGGGCCCGCAGTGGTTCGGCACCCATTCGACGTCGGAGATGTGGGCCGTGGTCGGCGCCGTCTGGATCGCCCAGCTGGTCTGGTCGCCCCTGTGGCTGTCGGCCTTCTCCATGGGCCCGCTGGAGTGGCTGTGGCGCTGCCTGACCTACGGGCGGATGGTGCCGATCCGGAAGACCACCTGACGTCGTCCGCGGCGGCGCGTGACGTTGCCGATGCGGGGCGCTTGGCTTAAGCGCCCCGCATGAAGTCAGACGCCCCCCGCCCCGAAGCCCGTGCCCCGCGTGGGTTCGCCGACCGCCGCGCCCGCGACCTGACCTCCGAGCGGGCCCTGATCGCGCGGGTGTCCGAGGTCTATGAGCGCTGGGGCTTCGAGCCGCTGGAGACCCCGGCCTTCGAATATGCCGATGCCCTTGGCAAATTCCTGCCCGACGCCGACCGGCCCAATGCCGGGGTCTTCGCCCTGCAGGACGACGCCGACGCCGGTGAGCCCGGCGAGTGGATGGCCCTGCGCTACGACCACACCGCGCCCCTGGCCCGGTTCGCCGCCCAGAACTGGGAGACCCTGCCCAAGCCCTTCCGCCGCTATGCCTTCGGGCCGGTGTGGCGCAACGAGAAGCCGGGGCCCGGGCGGCTGCGCGAATTCATGCAGTGCGACGCCGACACCGTCGGCTCCGACCGGCCCGAGGCCGATGCGGAGATCGTCGCCATGGCCTGCGAGGGCCTCGCCGCCGCCGGCCTGCCCCAGGGCCAGGCCGTGGTGCGGGTCTCGGACCGGCGCCTGTTCGACGGCCTGTTCGACGAGGGCGGGGTCGCCGATCCGGCCCAGCGCCTGACCGCCCTGCGCGCCGTCGACAAGTTCGACCGCCTGGGCTGGGCCGGGGTGCGCGACCTTCTGGGCGCCGGACGGCTGGACGAGTCGGGCGACTTTACAAAGGGCGCGGGGCTGGACGCGGCCCAGATCGGCCGGATCGAGGGCTTCCTGACCGCCGACCAGGCCGGCGGCTGGCGCGCCCGCATCGACCGGCTGGCCACGGCCGGCGGCCTCGGCGCGGCCGGCGAGGCCGCCCTGGCCTCTCTCGACCGGATCGGCGCCGCGGTCACCGTCCTGGGTGCCCCGGATCAGGCCGTGGTCTTCGACCCCACCGTGGTGCGCGGACTGGAATACTACACCGCCGCCGTGTTCGAGGCCGAACTGCTGCTGGAGACGCGCGACGACAGGGGGCGCCCGGTCCGCTTCGGTTCCATCGGCGGCGGCGGCCGCTATGACGATCTGGTCGCCCGCTTCACCGGCGAGCGTCTGCCCGCCACCGGCTTCTCCTTCGGCGTCTCGCGCCTCGCCGCCGCGCTCCGGGCCGCCGGTCGGGCCCCGGTCGAGCCGCGCGGGCCGATCGTGGTCATCGTCTTCGACGAGGCGGGCATGCCCCACGGCCTGGCCTGCGCCGCCGAGCTGCGCCGCGCGGGCCTGGCCGCCGAGGTCTATCTGGGCCGGGCCGGCCTCAAGGCGCAGATGAAATACGCCGACCGGCGCGCCGCCCCCGCCGTGGTCATCCTCGGCGGCGACGAGATCGAACAGGGCAGGGCCACGATCAAGGACCTCGACGCCGGCCGCGCCCGGGCCGGCGACGTCGCCGACAATGCCGCCTGGAAGGCCGAGCGTCCCGGCCAGGTCTCGGTGACACGCAGCGACCTGGTGGCGACCCTGCGGCCTATTGTCGAAGAAGCTTCGAGAAACCCTTCCCCCGCCGGTTGAGTTATCGACGATCAGTCACGGAAATGTCGGATTTTGTCCGCGCTTTGATTGACTTGGTCCGATTGCGGCGGTTCTATGAAGGTCTCGAGGGCGCGGGTCACCCTGCAGCCATCGGAGGCGTTTCGGGGAGGAAACGTCCGCTTCCAAAGCGAGAAAGCCCGCCGCGATTATCCCCCGCGGCGGGCTTTTTCGTGCGCGCGGCATCCCTCCCTTCCCCCGGCGGGAAGGGAGGGGTGCCGGCCCGGCCTACCAGAGGCGGACGCGGTCCTCGGGGGCCAGCCAGTATTTCTGGCCGGCCGTGACGTTGAAGGCCTCGTACCAGGCGTCAAGGTTCCGGACGGGGCCGATAACCCGGAACTCCGGCGGCGAGTGCGGATCGGTGGCGACGAGGTTCTTCATCGCATCTTCGCGATAGCGGGATTGCCAGACCTGAGCCCAGCCGTAGAAGACGCGCTGGTCACCCGTCACCCCGTCGAGAACGGGCGAGGCCGCGCCGCCCAGGGAGCGGCGATAACCCTCCAGTCCCAGGGTCACGCCCGCCAGATCGCCGATGTTCTCGCCCATGGTCAGGCCGGGCTTGACGTTGTGCCCCTCCAGGGGGGCGTACCGGGCATACTGGGCGCCCAGCAGGTCGGTGCGGGCGGTGAAATTGGCTGCGTCCTGGGGCGTCCACCAGTCGCGCAGCACGCCGTCGCCGTCCGACTTGCGGCCCTGGTCGTCGAAACCGTGGCCGATCTCGTGGCCGATGACTCCGCCGATGCCCCCATAGTTGACGGCGGGATCGGCCTTGGGATCGAAGAAGGGCGGCTGCAGGATGCCGGCCGGGAAGACGATCTCGTTCTTCGTCGAATTGTAATAGGCGTTCACGGTCTGGGGCGTCATGCCCCATTCGTCGCGGTCGACCGGACCGTTCATGCGGCCGACCTGAAAGGCCCAGCGGAAGGCCCCGGCCCGCTCGGCATTGCCGACCAGATCGTCGGCCCGGACCTCGAGGGCGGAGTAGTCGCGCCACCTGGTCGGATAGCCGACCTTCACGGTGAAGTTGTCCAGCTTGTAGAGCGCCTGGGCCTTGGTCGCCTCGCCCATCCAGTCCAGCTGACGGATGCGGTCGGCGAGAGCCAGTCGCAGATTGGCGACCAGTTCCTCCATCATGGCCTTCGACTCGGCGGGGAAGTAGCGGTCGACGTACAGCCGGCCGAAGGCCTCACCCATCGTGCCCTCGGCAAAGCTGACGGCGCGCTTTTCCCGCGCCCGCTGCTCGGGCTGGCCACCCAGGTCGCGTGCGCGGAACTGCCACTGCCGGTCCGAGAAGCGCGCCGACAGGAAGGGGGCCATGTCGTCGACGGTGTGGAAGGCCTGCCAGGCCTGGATCACCGCGATCGGCGTCTCGGCATAGATGGCCGCGATCTTCGGCAGCGCCGTATCCTGACGCACCACGACGTTCGTCACGCCGCCCAGGTCGGCCTGCTCCATCCACGCCGCCCAGTCGAAGCCGGGGGCCCGGGCCGCCAGATCGGCGAGGCTGAAGGGGTTGTAGGTCTCGTCGCGGTTGCGGTTCTGCTCCGGCGTCCAGTGCGCCTCGGCGATGCGGGTCTCCAGCGCCACGATGGCGGCCGCCGTCCCGGCCGGATTCTCCCAGCCGATCATACCCAGCATGTCGGCGACATAGATCTCGTAAAGGGCCTTCTTGGCCCCGAAGCGCGCGGCGTCGAGATAGTAGTCGCGGTTGGGCAGGCCGATGCCCGACTGGCTGACATAGGTGGTGTAGCGGCTCGGGTCCTTCTGGTCGTCGCCGATGCCGACGCCGAAGAAGCCGCTGCCGAAGCCGCCCTGGAGCGAGCCCATATAGGCGGCCATCTTGCCATGATCGTCCGCGGCGCGGATGGCGGCGAGGTAGGGCCTGATCGGCCGGGCGTCCAACGCCTCGATCCGCTCGACATCCATGTAGGACCGGTACAGGTCGGCCATCTTGCGCTCGTCCGTGCCGGCCGCGAGCGCGGGATTGGCGAGCAGGTCGTCCAGCAAGGCCCGCAGCCGGTTGTCCGAGAGCTCCCGCAGCAGGGCGAACGAGCCGTAGGAGGTGCGGTCGGCCGGAATCTCCAGCCGCGCAAGGGCCGCGCCGTTGGCATGGCGGAAGAAGTCGTCGCCGGGCGCCACGGCGAGATCGCGGCCATCCAGGGCGAAGCCCCAGGTTCCGTACCGGGGGGCCTCCGTACCCTCCCAAGACCCGCCTTCGAAAACCTCAGGGGCGAACAGGGTGAAAACGGTGCAGGCCTCGTCAACGCACTCATGGCCGTGGCCGTCGTCGATCGCATGGCGGGCCGGGGACTGGGCGAAAGCCGGACCGCTGGCCAGCAGGGCTGCGCCGACGGCGGCACCGAGAAGCAGGGATTTACGCATGGGGTCTTCCTCCGGTCCGTCCTCCCGGGGACGGTTCGGAACGAGGCTACGCCGCGGGCGACCGGTCCGTACCTAAATTAATCGTCATGAAGGGGCGCCCGTACCTCGCCAAAGCCCCGCCTGGCGGCCATATCCTTGCGGACGGCGACAAGGGAGCGGCATGGCGGCGGAGCACGGCGGCGGCGAATACAAGGACCTGGTGGTCTTCCTGGCCGCCGCAGGTGTGGTCGTGCCCCTTTTCAACCGGCTCAGGATCAGCCCCATCCTCGGCTTTCTCGCCGCCGGCGTCCTGCTGGGGCCGGACGGTCTGGGCCGGATCGCCGGGTCCGACGGACCGCTGGCCTGGCTGACCATCTCCGACCAGGACCAGATCCGGCAGCTGGCCGAGCTGGGGGTGGCCTTCCTGCTGTTCATGATCGGGCTGGAGCTGTCGTGGGAGCGGCTGCGCGCCATGCGCCGCCTGGTCTTCGGCCTCGGCCTGACCCAGGTGGTCGCCACCTCCGCGGTTCTGGCCGGCGCCTTCCTGCTGATGGGCCGGCCGTTGGTCGGCGCCGTTGTTCTGGGCATGGCGCTGGCCCTGTCGTCGACCGCCGTGGTCATGCCCGTCCTGGCCGAGGCCAGGCGGCTGACCAGCCCGGCCGGCCGTGCCGGCTTCTCCATCCTGCTGGCCCAGGACCTGGCCGTCGCCCCCATCCTGATCACCGTCACCGTCCTGGCCGCCCTGGCCCAGGGCGGCGGCGACCTCGATCCCGCCGTCTTGCAGACCGCCCTCCTGACGCTCGCCCCCGCCGCCCTCGGTCTGGTGCTGATCGTGGCGCTGGGCCGACTGGTGCTGCGCCCCCTGCTCCGGAGCGTGGCCCGGGCCCGCAGCCGGGGTCAGGGTGACGAGATGTTCGTGGCCGCCAGCCTGCTGGTCGTGGTCGGCGCCGGCGTCGCCGCCCAGGCGGCCGGCCTGTCCATGAGCCTGGGCGCCCTGATCGCCGGCGTCCTGCTGGCCGAGACCGAGTTCCGGCGCGAGGTCGAGGTGGCGATCAGCCCCTTCAAGGGCCTGCTGCTGGGCGTCTTCTTCATGGGCGTGGGCATTTCGCTGGATCTCGACGCCGTGGTCGCCCGGCCGGGCGCCGTCTTCGGCCTCGCCCTCGCCCTGATCGCGCTCAAGGCCGCCCTGGTCTTCGGTCTGGCGCGTCTTTGGGGTCTGGGAGGTCGCGCCGCCTTCGAGGCCGCCCTCATCCTGGGTCCGGCCGGCGAGTTCGCCTTCGTCATCCTTGCCGCGGGCTCTGCCGAGGGCGTCCTGGCCCCGGCGGACGTCGCCGTGGCCCTGCCGGCGGTCACGATCGGCATGTTCGCCATCCCCCTGCTGGCCTGGATCGGCCGCGACGTGGTGCGCCGGCGCGAGGCGGCCAACCCCGTCGACCTGCCGCCCGAGGCCATGGCCGCGCCCGAGGCCCAGGGCCAGGTGCTGATCGTGGGCTTCGGCCGCGTCGGCCGCCTGATCGGCGAACTGTTGACCGAGCACGGCGTCGGCTTCGTCGCCGTCGACAGCGACCCGGCCGTGGTGTCCCGGGCCCGCAGGGACGGCCTGGACGTCCACTGGGGCGATGCCGGGCGGCCCGAGTTTCTGGCCCGCTGCGGCCTGGACCAGGCGCGGGCGGTGGTCGTCACCATGGACGCGCCGGGCAAGGTCGACGAGGTGGTCCGCGGCGTCAGATCCCTGCAGCCCGACCTCGCCCTGATCGCCCGCGCCCGCGACGACCGCCACGCCGTGCGCCTCTATGAACTGGGCGCTACCGACGCCGTGCCCGAAACGACCGAGGCCAGCCTGCAGCTGGCCGAGAACACCCTGGTGGACGTGGGCGTGCCCATGGGGCGGGTGCTGGCCTCGATCCATGAGCGCCGCGACGTCTTCCGCCGCGCCTTCCAGGCCGCCCAGCCGGCCGACCGCCGCGCCCGGCAGGCCCGCGCCCTGCGACCAAAAGCGGCACCGTAACGGCCGAAAAGATGGGTTGTGTTCGGGCGTATTTTGGTCATCGTCCCGTGACAATAGGCCCCGTGTTTCCTGCACTTGTCGCGCCGCGTCCGTAACCTTGTTCGGCAACCAGTTTTGTTGGCGGCCGCTTCATCCAGTCCCGAGTAAGCTCGTCCCCATGCGTGACACCACCAGCTCAACCGAAGTCGTTGCCCCCGTCCTGAATCGCCGTCAGGCAGCCAAGATCCGCACCCGCGGCAAGGTGCTCGCCTCCGCCCGCGCCCTGTTCGCCGCGCGCGGCTATGAGCCGGCCACCATCCGCGACATCGCCAAGGGCGCGGACATGTCGACCGGCGCCGTCTTCGCCAATTTCCAGGACAAGGCCGAACTGTTCGAGGCCGTACTGGCCGACGACCTGATCCGCATCACCGAGCAGATGCAGGCCGCCGCCAGGGGTGATGGCCCGGCCCGCCGTCGTCTGGCCGCCGCCCTGTCCGCCGCCTATCAGGCCGGCCTGGCCGATCTGCCGCTGGTCCAGGCCGTGGTGTCGCGGGCCTGGTTCCACCCCGCCGACGCCGAGCGTCGCATGCGCGTGGCCGTCCAGCCCCTGTCGGCCATCGTGCGCGACCTGCTGACCGCCGCCGCCGCCCGTGGCGAGATCGCCCGGGACGCCGACCTGGACCTGCTGTCCGACATGATCTGGACCGGCTTCACCGCCGGCTTCCGCCGCGCCGCCTACGACGGCTGGGACCTCAAGGCCCTGACCGACGCCCTGGACCGGCAGATGGACCTGATCTTCGCCGGCGCCCGCGAGCCGAACCGCGCCCTCAGCGCCGCCTGACGAACAGGCGGTCCAGGGCCGACTGCCCGGGGCCCGACCAGCGGATGCGGGTGACCCGGGTGCGCGTCGCCTCCAGCGGGGTCAGACAGGTCAGCTCCGGCCCGTGCCGGGCGTTGCCCTGACCCGGCTCCCACAGCCAGCCCGGCGCGCCGGCACCGGCCTCCCCGCCGTCCTGCCGGCCGGGCTCACCCGCCCCCATCTGCGCCCGCACGGCGTCGACCCCGGAGTCGACGGTCCGGGCCTCCACCCGACGCGCCCGGCCCTCCGCCCCCGGAAAGGTCGGCGGCGCCGCGTCCGGCGCGCCGCTGGCGTTCGGGTCGGACGCGGCCCGGACGAAGATCAGGCCGTGGCTTTCGACGATCGGATAGGCCCGCACCCGGATGCGCGAGGGATCCGTGGCGTCGCCCTCGACCAGGCTGGGAATGGCGGCGCAGACACCGTCGGGACGGAAGCGCCAGCCGTGATAGGGGCATTCCACCGTCTCGCCCTCGCCCTCATGGGCCACGATCCGTCCCGCCGACAGGGGCGCGGCCCGGTGCGGACAGATGTCGCGCAGGGCAAAGACCTCTCCCGCCCGGGTACGCCCGACCAGCACCGGCTCGCCCAGGATCATCCACCGTGCCTGGACGCCCGGCCGCACCGCTTCCGACAGGTCCACGAACCACCAGGCGTCGCCCCCCGTGCCCTGCCCCGGGGGAGTCGCATCGGTCGGAGGGGCGGGGGTTTCGGCGGTCATGGGACCGTTCTAGAACCGCAGGCGACCCGGCCGCCAGTGGCCTGAGAAAAGAGCCCGATGCGATGAAGTTTGCGCCCTGCCTCGCCGCCGCCGCCCTGCTCGGCCTCGCCGCCTGCGCCACGCCTGCGGCCGACGTTCCGGCCGGGGCCGAGGCGGGCCCGCATGAGGGCCACCACCACGCGGCCTTCTCGTCCGGCCGGTTCCACGTCCTGCTGGAGGGACAGGGCCCCGACCTGATCCTGATCCCGGGCCTGTCGTCGCATCCGGAGATCTGGCAGCCCCTGGTCGACCGGCTGGACGGACCCCACACCCTCCATCGCCTGCACCTGCAGGGCTTCGCCGGCGCCCCGGCCGGGGACAATGCGACCGGCCTCGTCGCCGCCCCCGTGGCCGACGACCTGGCCCGCTACATCCGCGAAAAGGGCCTGCGCAATCCCGTGGTCATCGGCCACTCCATGGGCGGCACCATCGCCCTCATGCTGGCCGCCCGCCATCCCGACCTGGTCGGGCGCGTCATGGTGGTGGACCAGATCCCCTTCATGGGTCAGGCCTTCGGCAATCCCGACGCCACCCCCGAGGGCCTGCGCCCCATGGCCGACGCCATCCGCGCAGGCATGGTCGGCTCGACCCCCGAACAGTGGGCGGCCCAGGCCGAGGCCACCCTGGTCACCATGATCCGCACGCCCGACCTGCGCGCGGGCCCCACCCGCCACAGCCGCACCAGCGACCAGACCGTGGCCGGCAACGCCATGCACGAGCTGATCACCACCGACCTGCGCCCCGAACTGGGCCGGATCACCGCCCCGGTCCAGGTCGTCTATGTGCCCTTCACCTGGCCCGGCATGACGCCCGAGCTGACCGACCAGATCTACCGCGGCGCCTATGCAACCCTGCCGGGCGCGCGCTTCCTGCGCATCGACGAGGCGGCGCATTTCGTCATGCTGGACCAGCCCGACGCCTTCGCCGGGGCGGTGAACGCCTTCCTGAAATAGCTGCCGGAACGCGCCCGGACCGCGAAACCGATTCCCCCGGGGGTGGCCAGCCTCTAGGGTCGGTCGACTCGTGACCGCGCCAGAGCCCCATGCCCGACCAGACCGACAAACAGACCTTCTCCGACGACGAGGCGCTGGAATTCCACCGCCTGCCCCTGCCGGGCAAGATCTCCATGGCCCCGATCAAGCCCATGGCGACCCAGCGCGACCTGTCGCTGGCCTATTCGCCGGGCGTGGCCGTGCCGGTCCGGGCGATCGCCGCCGATCCGGACCTGGCCTATGACTATAC
>CAMCIP010000058.1 GCA_945874855.1 Brevundimonas vancanneytii | reverse complement strand
AGAGTACAACACGCTACGACCGCATGGCTCCCTCGGCTGGAAAACCCCGATGGAGCAAGCGCAGGCGCTCCTCGGGATACCACCCCCGGAGGGCTAAGGAACTGGCCAGATTCTCATCACTGGCGGTCCAAGGTCGGGGTGCGGACCAGTCCGCCGTGCGCTAACATCGAAACTGGATCACCCATCGGGGGCAGGCCAAATGTGGTCTGACCCCCGTGAAGTGATCCATCCCTTATGTTGGTCGCAGGACCATTTTGGATGGATGGACCACTTCAATGGGCGCAGGCCAGTCGAAGCTCACCGGACCCGGGCGGCCGCGACCGCTGCTGCCTGATCGACGCGGAGGGAGGGGCTTTCGGCCTGCAGTCGGTATCCTGACAGCACTGATATCTGGCACCGGCGGGTGAATCTCGTCAAACGATCGATTTTGCAGTCTCGATCAGCTCGAGGGCTGACCCCGCCTTTTTCAGCCTTGCGCTGGCTTCATTGACTGGAATTTTCAGGAAATCGGCGATTTCATTCTCGCCCTTTAGCGCTGAAACGAGTCTGGTACGAATATCGGCGAGCGACAAAACTGGTCCCGGCTGAAGCACAAGCCGAACCGGAATCTGGCGCCAGGGAAGCATGCGATCGTACAGTGTCATTTGGCGCAGCGGGACTACATCGGTGATGGTACGGGCGGTTCCTGAGGCGTCGTAGCAGATTGCGTTGCGGAAACTGTTCATGGCCCTCCTAGTCAGTAGCCATGGCTCGGGCAGCGCATCGGAATATACCGAGAACCCCGAGGCCGCGATCAGCAAGAACGGCGTTTGCATGTCCGTCTCCCCGGGCTTGGCGTCGGCATCCGAGTCCGGAAAGACCACGAAGCCTTGCGCGATCGAGGCAATTTCTGATGCCTCGATCCTATCGATTTCCTCGACAACGACGCGCCCTCCCTTGTCCCCCCAGCCTAGGCTTGCCAGCTCCGCTTCGAACACTTCGAGGACGGCTAGGCGGGCCTGCTCGGCATCGACCGCCTCGACCGGGCGGTTGACATAGAAGCCGATCGAGCCGTCGCGCCCCTCGAGGATACCCAGAAAGCCCTCGCCACGAATGAGGCATCTGAAATGGGTCATGGTGCCCTTTACTCACGCAGCCGGGCGGGACACGCGGTGCCTGATCAACAAAACGATTAGCACAGAGACGCCAAGCAGCATCCCCAGGAGGCTAGGCATGACCAAGCTCATGGCGGCCCAAAACATGGTTTCTATCGCATACTGGCCTAAACCGCTGCAGGGGGAGGTCTCTCCGAGCCAGCCTCCGCATTGCCCAGAATAGGTTGGAAGCCACATCAATACGACGAAGATAAAGGCGACGACGGAGGGGCCGATCAACGCCAGCGCGTGATAGAGCCATGCCGCCCGTCCCGAGGCGGGCATCAAGAGTGAGCGCCAGACAGCAAAGGGTGGTGCCAGGACGAGCAGCTTCGAAATCAGGAAGGTCAGCAGCAAGATGATGAAGTCCATGATGTCCACACTCACCTAGGCGACGGCAATCCCGCGCTTCCGGAAGGCGTCCAGGAGCGGTGCCGTCGAACCGAAGCAGTAGCCTGGCAGCCGGTAGGCAGGTGCGTGATCGAGATCGAGCCATATGCTGGGCTGACCGTCCGACCATTGGGTGACGCGAACGCCGCGGATGGTCCCGAGATCTATGACGCGGCGCCACCGATCCTTGAAGAGCGTCAGCGCGTCGCCTTCAAAACGAAGACCGCTTTGGCTGTTCTGTATGAAGATCACCAAAGCCATGAGCGCGGAAAGCGTCGGTATCGCGGTGAAGTACCAAGGCGCGCTATAGGCGAGGCCCAGCGCGGCCATGCCAAAGCCAAGCACGACCGCGACCCCGACAATCACGCGCCGACCCTGCTGTTCGTATGAGTAGTTCATCCTGCAAATCTCGACAAAGAAACCTGAATTGAATGCAGAGTAGGCTGACGTAGCTAACACTTGGAAAAGCAATGGCGTTAACGCGCTGATTTTGCGTAATCGCCTCCCGGGTTGCTGTGTCTTGACGCCGCGCCGGCCGCTCAAGGGTAGGCCGGTAAGCCAACGTCAATCGAGCCCGCTTGAAGCGCCACAGAGTGTTCTTGGAGCCCTTTGCTCAGGTCTGTTTGGGTCTTGCACAAGAGCGGATGGGGAGGCGCCGGTTCGCCACGGGTTGACCCCGGTTGCCGAGGCGCTCCAAAAACCACTCAGTTCCCTGAGCCGATATCTAACTGAAATAGCTTGTGGTTTTTAGCTCCACACCAAATCGCCACGGTGCGGAGGTCTGGAGACTATACGGGCTTTCGGAGAGAAAACCGGCCGTTCCCTGGCAAGCGCAGTGCGGAGCCAGTTTGGGGAAACCCTGTAATACAACGGGATTTTCTGGTCTCGCCCGGCCCGCAGAGAGATTTGTGGCGAGGGGCAGTGGCGGAGAGGGTGGGATTCGAACCCACGGTACCCGTAAAGGCACGCCGCATTTCGAGTGCGGTACATTCGACCACTCTGCCACCTCTCCGCGGGGCCGTAGACGCTCGGTCGAAAGCGAGCGGTCTCTCTAATCATCCCCGGTCCGGGCCGCAAGGGCCGTCGTGGCCGGGTCAGCGCTGGATGGGCAGGGGCAGACCGGGGGCCTGGCCGTCGGCCGGGTCCACGCCTGTGGCGCGGAACAGGGCGGCCGGGCGGCCGCCCGTCCCGGTGGAGAAGCCGCCGGTCGGCGCGACCAGTCCGGTCCGCTCCACCCCGCGGCGGAAATTCTGCTTGTGCAGGGCGATGCCGGCCACGGCCTCGGCCGCGGCCTGCAACTGCGACAGGGTGAAGGTCGAAGGGGTCAGGTCGAACAGGACAGGGCGGTAGCGCAGCTTGGACCGGAGACGGCCCAATCCTGTGGCCAGGATGCGGCGATGGTCCGAGGCCATGGCCCGGCCCGGCGCCACGGTGGACGGGGCCTGGTCGCGGTCGCGGGCCGCCTCCGCGACCAGACCGGCCTCATAGAGCAGTTCATAGCGCTCCAGCACACGGCTTTCGGACCAGCGGGCGTCCGGGGTTGTGGCGAACAGGGTCTGGACCCGCAGGCGGCGGCGGTCGTCGGTCCCCGCCCACCGCTCCAGGCGTTCGATGAGCGGCGCCAGCAGCGCGGGGCGGCCGCGGCGATGATCCTCCCACGGGAAGAAGTCCAGCACCGGCGCCCACCGTGCCTCGGCTCCGGGGGGATCGACGGCGTCGACCGTCAGGGCCAGATAGCCCACGGAGACCTCTCGGGCACCGCTGGGCCCCGGCGTCGCCCGGGGCGAGGCACGGCCGGCGTCGCCAAAGGTGTAGAGCTGCTCGACGAAGCCGGGTCGAAAGCCGGTCTGGGCCGTGACGAAGTCGCGCAGGGCCCGCTCGAAGGTGCGGTCCCGGACCGGGTCGAACGGGCCGAAAGGCAGGGCGGCCTCGGGGGAGTCGCCGGGCGCCGTCAGCACGGCCGCCCGGGCGTCGCGCAGGCCGATGACCACGGCGGACAGGCCGATGCGGACGCCGCCGTCGCCCGGCGGGCCCGCGGTCATGCCTGGCTCCGGGCCGCTTTCGGCACCGGCCCCAGTGCCGCGATCAGCTGATTGAACCGTTCGACGTAGCGGGCCTGGGCGACCGGGGCGGGCAGGGGTTTCAGTTCGAGGTGCAGATCGACCGGAGGGCGCCCGAAGAAGCCCAGCGCCTCCTCACGGGTGAAGCCGGCCAGCTGGGTCGCCTCATAGAAGGCTGAAATCCTGTCGGCCCGCTTGATCAGGTCCTTGATCGCCTGCGGCGTCTTCGGCGGCAGGCCGAAGCGGACATGGACCGCTGTTTCCAGCCGGGCCTCGAAGTCCTTGTAGCTGACCCCCAGAGCCGCCTTGAACGGCGAGATCATGTCTCCGATCACATACTCCGAGGAGTCATGCAGCAGCGCGGCCAGCCGCCATTTGGTCTCAAGCTCCGGCCTCAGATGCGCGACGATCTCCTCGACCACCACGCTGTGCTGGGCCACCGAAAAGGCATGCTCGCCGAGGGTCTGGCCGTTCCAGCGCGCGACGCGCGCCAGGCCATGGGCGATGTCCTCGATCTCCACATCGAAAGGCGAGGGGTCGAGCAGGTCGAGGCGACGGCCGGACAACATGCGTTGCCAGGCGCGTGGCGCGGCTTTGGCTTGGGACGTGGAGCGAGCGGCCACGGCGGGGATCCTGACTGCGGTCGGGCGGTCAGGTGACCCATCCGGGCGGTGGGATCAATCCCCGACGTTCAGCGAGACGAGGTCGACAGCGTCGTCGAAGGCCTCGTCACGGTTCTCGTCCTTGGAGTGGACGAGCGCCACGACCAGCGGCCCGCCAACCGGGCCCCGGGCCTCATATCCCACAAGACGCCAGCCGGTCACGGCCTCGTCGCGCGTGTCGGTCAGGAGCCAGGTCGCCCGTGTGGCCTCGCCCTGGACCCGCACACGCACCTCGGCGCCGTCGGTGCCGGCCTGGACGCTGACCGACTCGGCGCCGGGCTCACCGGCCTTGACCGCGGCGTCGCCGTCATTGGCCTGGATGCGGAAGCTGCCGATGCGCACATCGGCGCGGTCGCCCTCGGCCTCGATCCGGATGCCGGGCGCCGAGACGCTGGCCTGATCGCCGGACGCGTCGGCGACCGCGGTCGCCGCATCGGCGGCTGCCGTGCGGGGCAGGGTCTTTCGCAGATCGGTCTCGAATACGCCGAGCGCCGTCCCGACGTCGCGGCCGTCCAGCTTGACCAGACGGAGTTCGACCTCGGCTCCGCGCGGCCCGACGTACCGGCAGACGGTCCCGCCCTCCGCCGCCGTGCCCTTGCGGGTCAGCTGACCCTGCACCTCGGGGCATTGCAGGGCGTCGACGACCCGCAGCACGCCCTTCGGCTTGTCGTCCGACGTGGTCGAAATGCTGACCGAGCGCTCACCATCGCAAGCGGCGAGGGCCAGAAACAGCAAGGGGGCCAGCGTCAGTGGGGTCCGCATGAGGTCGGTTCCTTTGATCGCATCCTGCGCCTATCGGCCGGCCGATCCAGTGAAATCGCGGTAACCGCTAGGATCCGGGCCGTCCACCCTCGCGCCGGGCCAGAAAGGCCAGCCGCTCGAACAGATGCACGTCCTGCTCATTCTTCAACAGGGCACCGTGCAGCGGCGGGATCAGCTTGCCGGGGGCCTTCTCGCGCAGGGTCTCGGGGGACACATCGTCGACCAGCAGCAGCTTCAGCCAGTCCAGCAGCTCGGATGTCGACGGCTTCTTCTTCAGCCCCGGCGTCTCGCGGATCTCATAAAAGGTCTTGAGCGCCTCCGCGACCAGACGCCGCTTGATGCCGGGGAAATGCACCTCGACGATCCGCTCCATCGTCTCGGCGTCCGGGAAACGGATGTAATGGAAGAAGCAGCGGCGCAGAAAGGCGTCGGGCAGCTCCTTCTCGTTGTTCGAGGTGATCAGCACGATCGGCCGCACCTCGGCGCGGATCGTCTCGTCCGTCTCCTGGACGTAGAACTCCATCCGGTCGAGTTCCTGCAGCAGGTCGTTGGGAAACTCGATGTCGGCCTTGTCGATCTCGTCGATCAGCAGCACGGGCCGCACGGGCGCGGTGAACGCCTCCCACAGCTTGCCCTTCTTCAGATAGTTGCGGACGTCGTGCACCCGCGCCTCGCCCAGCTGGCTGTCGCGCAGCCGGCTGACGGCATCATAGGCATAGAGGCCATCATGGGCCTTGGTCGTCGACTTGACGTGCCAGGTGATCAGCGGCGCGCCATAGGCGGCCGCAATCTCATAGGCCAGAACGGTCTTGCCGGTGCCCGGCTCGCCCTTGATCAGCAGGGGCCGCTCCAGGGCGACCGCGGCATTGACCGCGATGCGCAGATCGTCGGTCGCAACATAGGTGGACGTGCCTTCAAAGCGCGGGGTGGTTCGGACCATCCGGCGATCTCTCCTGTCGGTGACAGGCGAGCACTAAACCAGGCCGCGCGGAGTGAACAGCGTTCAGGTGATCCGCTTGGGGCTCGCCGGATCGCTGGCAGGAAAGGACTCCTCCAGGCCTTCGTCGATCAGCGCCTCCTGACGGTCCTCTGCCTCGTCGAGGTGTGGTTGCAACTGGTCCGTCCTGGGCTCGTCGGTCGATTTCGGGTCGGTCATTCGGTCGCCTCCTGTCCGAGGATCAACGACCTCGCTCAGTCGGCGTTCCATTCGCCCGCCACGGCGCGGTCGAGGGCCTTGCGGACCTCCGCAATCGAGGCGGCCCAGCCGTCGAAGTCGCGCCGGAAGACGCGGGTCTCGGGATAGAAGGGGTAGCGGTCGGTGGCCAGCAGATGCCAGTCGTCCGGCGCGGTCAGCAGCCAGGTCCGCGCGCCGACGGCCGCGGCGATGTTGGTGCCGGCTATTCCCGGTCCGATCACGAGGTCCAGGGCGCACGACATGGCGGCGAGGTCCTCCAGATCGTCCTTGAGGTCGAAGGGCGGGGTCCAGATGCGCACGCCGGCCGCCTCGGCCTCGGCCAGATCCGCCGCCACGTCGCCGCACTGCAAATTGACCATGACGCACCCCGGCGTCTCCAGCACCGGGCGCCAACGGGTGAAACTGGAGAAGTAGCGGGCGCGCGCGCCGGTCATGAGCAGGCTCTTCCAGTGCAGCCCGACCTTCAGTCCGGGACCCAGCGCCTCAAGCTCGGCCGTCCACCGCGCGACCCTCTCGGGATCGGCGGTCAGATACCCGCCGCGCTGCGGAAAGGCCGAGACCGACGGGCGAAACTCGGCCAGCAGGGTCGCCATCGGTGTCCAGAAGTCGATGGGGCGGGACCCTTCCGGCAGTTCTTCCACGAACGGCGCATGACGGTGCAGCCGTCCGTTCATGCGCACGGTGCGATGACCTCCCACGACGGCCGTCGGAAAGCTTCGCTGAAACAGACCGACCAGTCGCGGCTCGACGGCCAGCACCACCTGCCCGGTCGGTCCGACAGCCTCGATCGCATCACCCACACAGCCGCCGAACACCATTTCGTCGGCAATGCCCTGCTCGCCCATGATCAAGAGACAGGCACCCGCCAGAGAGGCACCGGCCGGGCGGCGCGGGGCCTCGGCCACGACCCTCATCGAGTCGGGCAGGGCCTCGTCGAGGCGAACCTCATAGGCCTCGAAACCCTCCGGGATGCGGCCGACGCCCATCAGGGTCAGGGCGCGGGCCATGCGCATCATGGCGGCCTCATAGCCCGGCTCGGCGCCGGCCATCGCCGCCTCCAGATCTTCCAGGGCGCCGGCGAGGTTCCCCAGAGGCTGGCGGACATTGGCGCGGTTGTACCGGGCCTTGGCGAAATCCGGATCCAGCCGGAGCGCCTCTTCAAAGAAGGTCAGGGCCGTCTTCATGTCGCCCTGGTCGCTCATGACCGTGCCCAGGGTGTTCCACAGCACCTGACTGGCCGGGTCCAGTTGCAGCTGGGCCTTCAACACCGCCACCGCCTCGCCGTAGCGGCTCTGGTCGCGCAGCACGCAGGCCAGGTTGTTGGCCCCGTCGGCATGGCCGGGCTCGGCGGCGAGGAAGATCAGAATCAGCTTCTCGGCGATCTCCAGATAGCCCAGTCGCTGCGCCAGCCGGCTCAGGTCGTGGGCGATGTTGGGGTCCTCGGGAATCAGCTTCAGCGCCGCCTCATAGGCCTGAAGCGCCGGAATGAAGGCGCCTGACTTCTCCTGGCAGATGGCCAGAACATGCCAGGCGAGGCCGCTGGTCTCATCAAGCGCGAGGGCCTCCAGCGCCCTGCGCGCGCCGCCGTCGAAATCACCCTTCTGAATCCGCGCCACCGCCGCCTTCAGCAGGGTCATCAGTCGCCGCTGCTTCTTCAGGGCGCCCGGCCCCGAAAGCTTGCGCGACAGGCGGCCCAGGGCATCGGCCGATGCTGCATCGCCCGCTGTGCCCTGGGCCACGGCGAAAGGCCCGTGAGCGAGCGGAAGTCCGGTAAGGTCCTGGGCGGTCATGGCAACTCGTCGTCGGCAAGAGAATTCCCGGCAAGCATGGGGGCCACGACACAAGACATGGTTAACCAGCTCCGTTCATCCTGTGGCAGTCGCCGAGGCCTAGCGTCGGACGGTCGGCGCCCGGGAGAGACCGCACCATGCCGCTGAAACTGTCGCTGAAGCCCGGAGAGAGGTTCGTGCTCAACGGCGCGGTCGTTCAGAACGGCGATCGCCGCGGCGTGCTGATCCTGCAGAACAAGGCCAGCGTCCTGCGCGAGAAGGACATCATGCAGGCGGACGAGGTGACCACGCCGGCGCGCCGGATCTATTTCCCGGTCATGATGATGTACCTGGACGAGTCATCCGCGACCAAGGTCTATGACGAATTTGCCCGCCGCCTGTCGGAGTTCATGGGGGCCACGCGCAATCCCGAAATTCTGGGCGAATGCGTCTCCGCCTCCCGTCACGTGATGGCGCGAGAATACTACAAGGCCCTGATGTCGGCCCGCAAACTGGTGGACTACGAGGAACAGCTGTCGAATGTCGCTTCAGGCGTACAAGACCGCGGCGACGCGGGCTGAATCACCGCGCGAGATGGAGTATCGGCTGTTCGGGCAGGTGACCCGGGCGCTGATGCATGCCTCGACCGTGCCGGTCGAGGACATCGCCACGCGCATCGACGCCCTGGACTGGAACCGGCGGCTGTGGTCGACGCTCGCCACCGACTGCGCCGATCCCGACAACGCCCTGAGCCATCCGTTGCGGGCCCAGATCATCTCGATCAGCCTTTTCGTCAGCCGTCACTCTTCGGCCGTGATGCGCGGACACGAGGATTTCGAGGCATTGATCGACATCAACAAGATGATCATGCAGGGGCTCGCGCCCAGCCCCGAGGCCGGCTGACGACGACCGCCCCCGGGGGCGGTAAAGAATTGCCGGGCGGCAGGTCCGCCGCGCTATAAGTCCAGTAAAATCAGACGTCTGGATCGGCACCGATCTTGCTCGTGCCTGCGCGAGCCAGAACCGGTTCAGCGGCCAGAAGGCCGCCCAACCCCCGACCAGAACGGAAGGACAGACGATGAGCACTTCGGTCAACACCAACGTGGGCGCGATGATCGCGCTCCAGAACCTGAACGCCACCAACGCCGAGCTGGCGACCACGCAGACCCGGATCAACACGGGCAAGCGTATCGCCGGCGTGAAGGACAACGGGGCCATCTGGGCGATTGCCCAGGGCCAGCGGGCCGACATCGGCGCCCTGGGGGTGGTCAAACAGTCGATCGACCGAGGCGTCGCCGCGGTCGATGTGGCCATCGCGGCGGGCGAGACGGTCTCCGACCTCTTGCTCCAGTTGAAGGAGAAGGCACTGGCAGCGACCGACTCGTCGCTGAAAACGGCGTCCCGCAATGCCCTGAACGAGGACTTCAAGGCCCTGCGCGACCAGATCGCCACTGTGACGAACAACGCCGACTTCAACGGGATCAACCTGCTGAAGACCGGCGCCCCGGCATTCAGGGCCCTGGCCAATGCGCAAGGCAACGCCACCATCACCGTTGCGGCGGAGGTGTTGTCGCTTGGAGGTACCAACGTCACGCTCGCGGTGACCCAGTCGATCGAAACCCTGACCAAGGCGACGGCTTCGCTGACGGTCGTCAACGCCTCCATCGACAATGTGTCCGGCGCCCTGGCGCGTCTGGGCACCAAGTCGAAGGCTCTGACCACCCACCTGACTTTCGTGGGCAAGTTGACGGACTCGCTGGAGTCGGGGGTCGGGAACCTGGTCGACGCCGATCTGGCCAAGGAGAGCGCCAAGCTCCAGGCGCTGCAGACGAAGCAGCAACTGGGGGTTCAGGCCCTGTCCATCGCCAACCAGACGCCGCAGCTGGTGCTGTCGCTGTTCCGGGGCTGACGCCCACGTGAGAGAGCCGGAGGGGCGACCCTCCGGCTTTTCTTTTTCCCGGCTGCTCGCCGCGTGGCGCCCGGCCTGAGGGCTGGCCGGAACCTGTGCCCTCAGGTCACCGGAGCCCGGCCGCCTCGTCCAAGGGGCCTCTTCACCCGAACGCGGCGGCCCAGGCGTTCAGGGTCCACGTCAGCACGTCGTAGATCACCTCCCACGCCAGCCAGACGAAGACAGTAAAGGCGGCCACGCCCAGCCAGCCGGCGATCACGAAGGCGCCGTCCCTCTGCATCAGGCCGAAGCCGAAGCCGGCCATGATCAGGGCCGGGGCCATGTTGCCGCCCCAGATCGGCAGGACCAGGATGGTCGACAGCAGCAGCGAGGCGAGGCCGATCAGCATCTGCGAGACTTCGGACGTCATGAACAGCAGGCGGGGCCGCGACAGGCGCTCGAACTTTCTGATGGTGGGCAGGGCCTTGCCGATCCCGACACGATAGGCCCCCCGGTCCACCGAGCCCTTCAGCGCCCATTTCGGCATCCAGACCTGATCGGACCGGAACAGCAGCTGCAGCGAGAGCAGCACCAGCGGCGCGCCCAGAACGGTCGTGGAGCCCGGCGGCAAGGGCAGGGCGTTGATCAGCCCGAGAAACACCATCAGGGCGCCGAAGCCACGCTCCCCGAACGCATTGACCAGCTCGCCCAGATAAAGCTTCGGATCGTCCCTGGCCCCCAGGTCCTCAAGGACCTGGGAAAACCGCCGCGCATCGTGCTCATAATCGTAGTCGGGCATGGCGTTGGGGGATCCGGACGTTGGAGACGAGTTAAGCACGCCGACTCTCTGCGGCCACTTAACGATCCTCCATCGGGGGTCGATGCGCGGCGCCGAGGGCGATCAGCTTCCCAGCAATTCCCGGCCGATCAGGAAGCGCCGGATTTCGTTCGTTCCCGCGCCGATGTCGTACAGCTTGGCGTCGCGGACGAGGCGCTCCACCGGCCACTCCCGGGTATAGCCGGCCCCGCCCAGGGCCTGGACGGCCTCCAGCGTGACCTTCACGGCGTTCTCGGACGCCAGAAGGATGGCCCCGGCGGCGTCATAGCGGGTCGTCTTGCCCGCATCGCAGGCCTTGGCGACGGCATAGACATAGGTCCGCGCCGAGTTCAGGGCCACATACATGTCGGCGACCTTGGCCTGCATCAGCTGGAAACTGCCGATGGGCTTGCCGAACTGCTTGCGCTCCCGGACGTAGGGCAGCACCACATCCAGCGCCGCCTGCATGATCCCCAGGGGCCCGGCGGCCAGCACCGCCCGCTCATAGTCGAGGCCGGACATCAGCACGGCCGCGCCGCGACCCTCGCCGCCCATGACGTTCTCCTCGGGAACCTCGCAGTCCTCGAAGACGAGTTCTGCCGTGTCGGAGCCGCGCATGCCCATCTTGTCCAGCTTCTTCGAGACGCTGAACCCCTTCATGCCCTTCTCGATCAGGAAGGCGGTCACCCCGCCGTTGCCTTCGCCAGTGCGGGCATAGACCACCAGGGTCTCGGCGTGGGGGGCGTTGGTGATCCAGAATTTGGTGCCGTTCAGCACATAGCGGTCGCCCCGCTTCACCGCCTGGGTCCGCATCGACATGACGTCCGAGCCCGAGCCGGCCTCGGACATGGCCAGCGACCCGACGTGCTCTCCGGAGATCAACCCGGGCAGGTAGCGTCGACGCTGGTC
>CAMCIP010000057.1 GCA_945874855.1 Brevundimonas vancanneytii | reverse complement strand
TCAGGCTCATAACCTGAAGGTCGCAGGTTCAAATCCTGCTCCCGCACCCAAGACCCCGAAAGCCCCGCCGGTTTCGACCGCGGGGCTTTTGTGCGCGAGGAGCAGACCGTTCGTCTCGCCGTCTACGGCTCGCCTCACCTCGTCAGGCTCATAACCTGAAGGTCGCAGGTTCAAATCCTGCTCCCGCACCCAGGACCCCGAAAGCCCCGCCGGTTTCGACCGCGGGGCTTTCGTCGTTTCCGGGCGGCGACGTCGGTTTGGTCGTCGACGCCGGGCAGTTCCGCGCTAGGCTCCGGTCCTCGATGCCGCCGGCGTGTGTGCGGTCAGTGGAGCGAACCATGCGTCCGGGCCCTCTTGCCACCCTTGCCGCCGTCGCGGCGGCCCTGGTCGCCTGCTCTCCCGAGGCCGGGCCCGCGGTGGAGGTCGCGCCGGCCGAGCCGCCCGCACCGGTCACGTTCCCGTCGGCTGCACCCGTGATCGGCTATGCCTGCGACGGCGGCGGGGTGGCCTCCGTCCAGTACATCGACGCCGCCACCGCACGCCTGTTCTACAGGGGCACCCCGGAGGTGCTGCGTCTCGCGCCCTCTCCACGGGGCGCACGCTGGGTCGGCGAAACCCGGGAGTGGCGAACGATCGAGGCCGCCGGCGTGGAGCAGGCGACACTGAGCGAGATCGGCCCGGATTCGGTTGCCACGACCGTGATCGCCCGGTGCCACCGCCCCGTTCCGGGGAGGGCGGCTGCGCCCGTGACCGGGCCGTCGCCCGCTCGCTCCGACCTGCCTCCGGCCTGCCGCGGCCCGCAACTGGCCCTGTCGGCCGAGGGATCCGACGCCGGGGCAGGCGGTCGTTCCGTGACCCTGTCCCTGCGCAACGTCGGGACCCGGGTCTGCAGTCTGAGCGGCTACCCCGGGGTGGCCTTGGTCGACACCGAGGGCCGCTCACTGGCCGACGTCCGGTCCGAGCCGGTCCTGGGGGCTTCAGGCCAGCCAACGGAGACCGTCGTGCTCCCGCCCCGGGGCAAGGCCTGGTTCGACGTCCGCTGGACCGTCGTCCCGGACGAGACCCTCGGTCCAAGGCCCTGCACGCCGGCCACCCGGATGAGGGTCACGGCGCCGGGCGACACCTCGCCCGTCTCGCTGGATCAGTCCCTCGCGCCCTGCAATGGCCGGGTGCGCGTCACGGCCCTGCGGGGGGGTGAGGACCCGGACGTTGCCGCGCAGGCTGCGGCCATGCCGCCCGCCGACTGACGCCCGCGGGGGCTTCAATCCGGCCAGGAAAGCGCGTAGCTGACCGCCCATGAGCGCCACCTTTCACGACCGCATCGCCGCCGAACTGGCCGACATCGACGCCCAGGGTCTGACCAAGCCGGAGCGGGTGATCGAGTCCCGCCAGGGGCCCGTGATCCGGGTCGGTGGGCGCGAGGTGCTGAACTTCTGCGCCAACAACTATCTGGGTCTCGCCGGCGACGAGCGGGTCGTGCAGGCCGGCATCGCGGCGCAGGCGCGCTGGGGCGCAGGCACGGCCTCCGTGCGCTTCATCTGCGGCACCCTGGGCATCCACAAGCAGCTGGAACAGGCGATCGCCGACTATCTGGGGTTCGAGGACGCCATCCTGTTCGCCGCCGCCTTCGACGCCAACGGCGGCCTGTTCGAGCCCCTGTTCGGGGCGGAGGACGCGATCGTTTCCGATGCCCTGAACCATGCCTCGATCATCGACGGGGTGCGGCTGTGCAAGGCGAGGCGCTACCGGTTCGCCACCTCCGACATGGCCGATCTCGAGGCCCAGCTGAAGCAGGCCCGGGCCGAGGGGGCGCGCGAGATCGTCATCGCCACCGACGGCGCCTTCTCGATGGACGGCTATGTGGCCAAGCTGGCCGAGATCCGCGCCCTGGCCGATCGCTACGGCGCCCTGATCATGGTCGACGACTGCCACGTGACCGGATTCATGGGGTCGAAGGGGGAGGGGTCGTTCGCCCATTGCGGCGTGCGGGTCGACTTCGTCAGCGGCACCTTCGGCAAGGCCCTGGGCGGCGCCATGGGCGGCTTCATCTGCGCCACCGCCCCGATCGTGCAGCTGCTGAAGCAGCGGGCGCGGCCCTATCTCTTCTCGAACGCGCTGAGCCCTGCGGTCTGCGGCTCGTCGCTGGAGGCCATCCGCATCGCCAGCGGGGCGGAGGGCGACGCCCTGCGGGAGCAGCTGTTCGCCAATGCCCGGCGCTTCCGCGCGGCCATGACCGAGGCCGGCTTCGACCTGCTGCCGGGCGAGCATCCGATCATCCCCGTCATGCTGGGCGACGCCAGGCTGGCCCAGGACATGGCCGCGCGTATGCTGGAGCTGGGCGTCTATGTGATCGGGTTCAGCTTCCCGGTCGTACCGCGCGGCCAGGCCCGCATCCGCACCCAGATGTCGGCGGCGCACACCTTCGAACAGATCGATCAGGCCGTCGCCGCGTTCATCACGGCGGGCAAGGAACTGGGAGTTATCTGATGACCGACACCATGAAGGCCCTGGCCAAGACGCAGCCCGGCATCGGCCTGGAGCTGATCGACGCGCCGATCCCGGTGGCGGGCGACGAGGACGTGCTGATCCGGGTGCATCGCACCGCCGTCTGCGGCACCGATATCCACATCTGGAACTGGGACGAGTGGAGCCAGAAGAATGTCCCCGTGCCGATGATCACCGGCCATGAGTTCGCCGGCGAGATCGTGGCCATCGGCAAGGACGTCGATCGTCGGCTGAAGATCGGCCAGCGCGTCTCGGCCGAGGGTCATGTCATCGACCTGAACTCCGAGGCGGCGCGGGCGGGGCATTTCCATCTGGATCCGGCCACGCGCGGCATCGGCGTGAACCGCCAGGGGGCCTTCGCGGAGTTCGTGGTGGCGCCGGCCTTCAACGTGATCGAACTGCCCGACGACGTGCCCTATGAGATCGGCTCGATCCTCGATCCCTTCGGCAATGCCGTGCACACGGCCCAGCAGTTCGACCTGCTGGGCGAGGATGTGCTGGTCACCGGCGCGGGGCCGATCGGCATGATGGCCGCGGCCGTGGCCCGCCATGCCGGCGCGCGCACTGTCGTGCTGACCGACATCAACGACTTCCGCCTGGAGCTGGCCCAGAAGGTGGCGCCGGGCGTGCGCACGGTGAACACGACGCGGGAAGACCTGCACGACGTCATGAATGAGCTCGGCCTGAAGGTCGGCTTCGACGTGGCTCTGGAGATGTCGGGCTCGCCCATCGCCTTCAAACAGTGCGTCGACACCCTGATCATGGGCGGCGGTCTGGCGCTGCTCGGCATTCCGTCGAAGCCGATGGAGACCGACTGGGGCACCATCATCCTGAAGGCGCTGACGATCAAGGGCGTCTACGGCCGCGAGATGTTCACCACCTGGCGCAAGATGCTGGGCCTGCTGAAGGCCGGCCTGGACCTGTCGCCCCTGATCACCCACCAGATGAGCTATGCCCGCTATCAGGAGGGCTTCGAGGCCATGCGCTCGGGCCAGTCGGGCAAGGTCGTGCTGGACTGGTCGAAGGCGGCCTAGCGGGTCGTTGCCAGCCGGACCCGCGAGGCGGCGGCCATCAAGGCTCCGCCGTCGGCGTTCAGCGTCGCGGGGCGGGCCGCACCGGGATAGGCGGCGGCCAGTGCCGTCAGGGCCGCATCGATCGCCGCCAGCGCCTCGGGCGCCTCGCGCCGCAGCGCCTCGACCCGCGCATCGCGCCAGGCCCTGGCGGTGACGTAGAAGCCGTAGCCGTCCAGATAGGGCTCATAGTCCGAAGAGGCCCCGGCCGTGCCGTACTGCAGGGCGGCGCGGTCGATCAGATCGGCGATGACCCGGGCGGCCACGGCCACGTCGTCGGCTCCGTCGGCGGGGGCCCGGTCCCCGGCCTGGTCCAGGGTGCGCAGGAGGGCGTCGGCGCGCGCCTGCAGCGCCGGGACGGCCGCGCCGTCGAACACGGCGGCGGAGGCGGCGCTGAACTCGGCGTCGAACGGCGCCACGCCGAGGCGGGTGAAGGTCGGCGCCATGTCCAGAAGGACCTCCGACACGGGGTGGGCGAACATCTCGCCGGCTGCCTGACGCTCGCCCGCCGCCGCGGCGGCCGCGGCCGCGCGCACATGGGCCTCGACCACCGCCAGGGCGGTCAGATAGACGACAGGGTCGGTCGCCGCGGCCGCGACGTCGACGCCGCCCTCTCCGGACTCGCCGCCCTCGCCGCCGCCCTCGCCGGGCCCGGCGCCCATCTGGCGGGCGGTCGTGGGGGAGCCCTCGGCCGCCTTGTCGGCCTCGGCGGCGGGCGTGCACCCTGCGATCAGGGCGGCACCCAGGCCGAGGCCCATCCAGCGCTTCAGGGTCGACATCGGCGGTCCTCACTGTGCATTGACGCGGCGAGGTCTATAGGCGGCAGTCTGCGTTTGCAACTTGCTCGCAACTGGAGGCGCGTATGCGATTGATCGCGGGTGGAGTTCTGGACGCTGAAGGTCTGGCCCATGTGCACGCCCAGCTGGCACCCCTGGACTGGCGGCCCGGCGCCGAGACCGCCGGTCCGGCGGCGCGGGCGGTCAAGCGCAATGAGCAGGCGGACCTCTCGACCCGCGCCGGTCGGGCCCTGGAGATGTGGCTGCGCGAGCGTATCCTGGCCCATCCGGTCGTGGCGGCGGCGGCGCGGCCACGCAAGCTCGGCCGACTGCTGATCAGCCGTACCGGCCCGGGCGGCGGCTATGGCGACCATGTCGATGTCGCCCTGATGGGGCCGGAGGGCGCGCGGCTGCGCACGGACCTGAGCTTCACCCTGTTTCTGAGCGAGCCCGAGACCTATGCGGGCGGTGCCCTGACAGTGCTGGACGCGCTGGAGGACCGGTCGGTACGTCTGCCGGCCGGGGACCTGATCCTCTATCCGTCCGGCGCGCCGCACCGGGTCGAGCCGGTGACGGAGGGGATGCGGCTGGCCTGCGTCGGCTGGATCGAGAGCCATATCCGCGACGCCGCGGCCCGTGAAATTCTGTGGGACCTCGAGGGCGTGCGCGCCGCCTGGCCACGGGACGCGGACCCGGCGGCACGGCTGACGCTGGACAAGGCGATCGGGGCCCTGCTGCGCCGCTGGGCCGAGACCTGACGACGGGTTCCACCTTGACCCGCACGGCCTGGCGCGAGAGGTCGGCGTATGAACTATCGCCACAGCTTCCACGCCGGGAATTTTGCCGACGTCGTCAAGCACGCCCTGCTGCTGTGGCTGCTGGACCACCGGCGCGCCAGGGGGCCGGTGACGGTGATCGACACCCATGCCGGGGCCGGTCTCTATGACCTCTCGGGCGATGCCGCGCGGTCGAAGGAGGCGGAAGCCGGGATCGCCCGTCTGATGCAGGCCGAGGCGCGGCCGCCCCTGATCGAGGCGCTGGCGGCCGAGGTTCGCGCGCTGAACCCGGACGGTGGCGCGCGCTTCTATCCGGGGTCGCCGCGGCTGGCGATCGACCGACTGGGCCCCGATGACGTCTGGCTAGGGTTCGAGATGCATCCGCCGGTGCTGGACCTGCTGCGCGACGCCCTCGCGGCCTTTCCGGCGGCGCAGGCGCGGGGCGGGGACGGATATGATCAGGCGGTGGAGGCTGCGAGGGCCGCACCCGGCGCGCTGGTCCTGATCGATCCGCCGTTCGAGCGCCCCGATGACTATCTGCGCGCCGCCGAAGCCGCTGTCGCCATCGCCCGGGACGATGCGGGGGCCTCCGTGGCCGTCTGGACGCCGCTGAAGGACCTGGAGACGTTTGACGGCTTCCTGCGTCGGCTGGCGGCGGGCGGCGCGCGCGAGGTGCTGGTGGCCGAGGCGCGGCTTCGGCCCCTGACCGACCCCATGAAGATGAACGGCTGTGCCGTGGTGATCCTGAACCCGCCGCCCGGGGCCGACGCGGCAGCGACCGAGATCTGTGGCTGGGTCGCGGCCCATCTGGGCGGGCCGGCCGCGCGGGCCGAGGTTTGGAGACCTTAACCCTCGAAAATCTCGCCCGGCTCGTAGAGGTTGGGCTCGAAGGTGGCCACGGCCATGATCGGATCCATGGCGGCGGCGACGGCGGGATGGCGGGTCATGGCCTTCCAGTCCTCGCGCGAGCGCCACACCGCGTGATTGGCCACCACCTTGCCGTTGACCCCGCGCAGCAGGGAGGCCGAGACGAAGCCGTCCAGCTCGCGCTGGGCCCGGGCGAGCGCGGCGAGCAACTCCATGAGTTCGTCCTGACGCTCGGGCGCGCATTTGAAGACGTTGATCAGGACCACGGCGTCGCTCATCGGCGGCTTGTAGCGCGATCGCCCGCCGGCGTCCTATGTTCACGAGCATGAGCCGCATCGCCCTGTTGAAGACCGGATCGCCGCCGCCCGCCCTGGTCGAGGATCATGGCGACTATCCCGCCATGTTCGGGGCCGTTCTGGGCGCCGATCGGCTGACCGTCTTCGACGTCCAGGCCGGCGAATTGCCCGACCCCACGGCCTTCGACGGGGCAGTGATCACCGGGTCGTCGGCCGGGGTCTATGAGGATCACCCCTGGCTGGGGCCCCTGTTCGACTGGATCCGCGAAGCCCGGGGCCAGACCCGGCTGGTCGGCGTCTGCTTCGGCCATCAGGCCATGGCCCAGGCCCTGGGGGGGCGGGTCGAAAAGTCGGAACGGGGCTGGGGCGTGGGCTTGCACCGCTATGACGTCCGGTCGGCCGAGCCGTGGATGGACCCGCCGGCCGAGGTCGTGGCCATTGCCGCCTCGCACCAGGATCAGGTCGTCCTGCCGCCGCCCGACGCCCGTGTCATCCTGTCCAGCGCCTTCACCCCGTTCGGCGGCCTCGCCTGGGGCGACGACGCCATCAGCCTGCAGGTCCACCCCGAGTTCACGCCCGCCTATGCCGGGGCCCTGGCCGACGGCCGGCGCGGCCGGATCGACCCGACGCTGGTAGACCGGGCGCTGGAGACGCTGCAGGGGCCAAATGACCGGGCGCTGGTAGGGAGCTGGTTGCGGCGGTTCCTGGGGATCGTCTGATCCCGTCAGCTGTTATCGGGTCGTGCCCATGGCAGGCTGGTCTCCCCAATCTGAGGAGTAGCCCATGACCATCCAGATCAAGGCCCGGGAGCTGGCGCTGGGCACCATGTTGATCGCCATCGGCGTGCTGATCGGCCTGGCCTTCAATGCCGCGCCCAGCCGGGCGCAGGTCGGCAGCGGTAGCGACTACGTCTCTGCGGGGGGCGTCATCTACTACTGCCAGCAACGCGACTGCCGCCAGGTCTGGCTCCAATAGGCCCTACGGCCACTTCACCACCGGCGGCATGGAGCTGAGGATCGACTCGACGTTGCCGCCGGTCTTCAGCCCGAACATGGTGCCGCGGTCGTAGAGCAGGTTGAACTCCACATAGCGGCCGCGTCGGATCAGCTGTTCCTCGCGCTCCTCGGGCGTCCAGGTCTCGTGCATGCGGCCGCGCACAATGGCGGCGTAGGTGTCGAGAAAGGCCATGCCCACGTCGCGGGTGAAGGCGAAGTCCTTCTCGAAGTCGCCGCTGTCGTGGTGGTCGTAGAAGATGCCGCCAATGCCGCGCATCTCGTTGCGGTGCGGCAGGAAGAAATACTCGTCGCACCAGGCCTTGTACTTCGCATACCAGGTCGGGTCGTGGGTGTCGCACGGCGCGCGCATGCCCGCGTGAAAGGCGATCGAATCCGGCGCCTCCTGGGTGCGTTCGACGTCCAGGACCGGCGTCAGGTCCGCGCCGCCCCCGAACCAGCTCTGGGTCGTGGCGATGAAGCGGGTGTTCATGTGCACCGCCGGCACGCGCGGGCTGACCGGGTGGCAGATCAGGCTGATGCCGGTGGCGAAGAAGCGCGGGTCGTCGGCTGCTCCTGGCACGCCCTTGGCATAGTCGGCAGGGAACTCTCCGTGCACGGTCGAGACGTGGACCCCGACCTTTTCGAACAGTCGGCCATGCATCATGCCCATGACACCCCCGCCGCCCTCGGGGCGGTCCCAGCCGGTGCGCACGAAACGGGCCGGCTCACCGGGGAACAGATCCTCGGGGGCCTCGTCCTCCAGCGCCTCGAACCCGGCATGGATGCGGTCGCGCAATTCCTCGAACCAGGCCCGCGCGCGCGTCTTCTTCTCGTCCAGCATCACAAAACCTAAGCACGGCGCGGGAAGCGTCGCCAGAGGGGCGGAGGCCATTGACCCGGCATTCCGCTCTGCCACTGTCAGGCCTTGTCCGGGAGGCCGCCTGATGATCCGAACCCTCGTCTCGACCGTCGTTCTGGCGGCCGCCCTCTCGTCGCCCGCCCTGGCCCAGGATCCCAGCGACGCCGAGCTTCAGGATCGCGCGCGCCGGGTGATGCAGCGCACGCCCCTGATCGACGGCCACAACGACCTGCCCTGGGCCCTGCGTCAGGCGCACGGCTCGGACCCACAGGCGGTCGACCTGACCGTCAATCTGGACGCCACCACCGACCTGCACACCGACATCCCGCGCCTGCGCGCCGGCGGGGTGGGGGGCCAGTTCTGGTCGGTCTATGTGCCGGCGTCCCTGCCGCCGGTGGAGGCGGCCCAGGCCACCTTCGAGCAGATCGACGTGGTCCGCCGCCTGGTCGCCGCCCATCCCGACGCCTTCGAACTGGCCGTCACGGCCGATGATGTGGTGCGGATTCATCGGAGCGGAAAGATCGCCAGCCTGATCGGCATCGAGGGCGGCTATTCGATCAATGATTCGCTCGGCCTGCTGCGAGTCTTCCACGCCATGGGCGTGCGCTACATGACCCTGACCCACTCCACGACCACGACCTGGGCCGACTCGGCCACGGACGCGCCGAAGTGGGGCGGCCTGAGCCCGTTCGGCGAGGCGGTCGTGCGCGAGATGAACCGCCTCGGCATCATGGTCGACCTGAGTCACGTCTCGGAGGAGACGATGCTGGACGCGATGCGGGTGTCCGAGGCGCCGGTGATCTTCTCCCATTCCTCGGCGCGCGGTGTGACCGGCCATCCGCGCAATGTCCCCGACAGTGTGCTGCGCCTGCTGCCCGAGGACGGCGGGGTGGTGATGATCACCTTCGTACCGGGCTTCGTGGCCGAGGACGTCCGCACCTGGGGCTCCGCCCGCTCGGCCGAGGAGGCCCGGCTGAAATCCCTGAACCCCGGCAGCCCTTCGGCGGTGACAGAGGGCGTCGCCGCCTGGGTCGCCGCCAATCCGCCGCCGCGCGCAGACATCGCCGACGTCGCCGACCACATCGACCATGTGCGCCGCGTTGCGGGCATCGACCATGTCGGCCTGGGCGGCGACTTCGACGGCGTCTCCGCCCTGCCCGACGGCCTGGGCGGGGTCGAGACCTATCCCGCCCTGATCGCCGAACTGTATCGCCGCGGCTGGACCGACGCAGACGTGCGCAAGCTGCTGGGCGAGAACGTCCTGCGGGTCATGCGGGCGGTCGAGGCGGTGGCCCGTGACAAGCGCGGCGACCGTCCGGGCCTCGCCACCAACGACTGAACCCGTCTAGCGGCGGGCGGCTTCGGTCCGGGCCCGCACAGGGCCGAACTCCGACGTCGGCGACCACTGCGGCCAGTCGCGCGAGACGGCGAGGTCGCGTCCGACGGCGTAGACGGCCTCCAGATCCTGGACCGTGCCGCGGAAGTCCATGACCGGCAGCCATTCGTCCTGCGCCTGGTGATAGCGGCGTGCGCCATACTCGCTGCGGGCGGCCTCACGCTCGGCCAAGGGTTCGTCGAGGAAGGTCCCGGCGCCCTTGGGGTAGGCCATGGGCACGCCGCGCTTGGCGAGGGGGAAGTGGTCGGAGCGGAAATAGGTCCCGGCGGCATTGTTGGTGTCAGGCACGATGGTCCGACCCTGGGTGGCGGCGGCGGCTTCCAGCCGGGCGTCCATATCGGCCGACTGGCCATGGCCGGTGACGCCGAGACCCGACAGCCGGCCATAGACGTTCATGGCGTCGAGGTTGAAGCCGGCGACCGTCGTCTCCAGCGGATACAGCGGGTTGGCGGCATAGTATTCCGAGCCCAGCAGGCCGCTTTCCTCCGCCGTAAAGGCGATCATGACGATCGACCGCTGCGGTGGGGGGGCACTGCCCCACACCCGGGCCAGCTCGATCAGGCCCGCGATGCCCGAGGCATTGTCCACGGCCCCGTTGAAGATCCGGTCGCCCTCGGCGTCGGGATCGCCCATGCCGATGTGATCCCAGTGACCGGTGTACAGGATCGTCTCGTCCGGATGGGTCGTGCCGGGCAGGCGCGCGACGATATTGTGGGTCGTGATGGTGGAGCTGGCCACGTCGAACATGGCGTCGATCTCCACCCCCGTCAGGTCGACGGGGCGGAAGTCGCGGCTGCGCGCGGCGACCTTCTGCTGCTCGAAATCCAGACCGGCGCGGCGGAACAGGTCGACGGCCAGGTCGCGCTGGATCCAGCCCTCCAGAGGCACGCGCTCGGCCGCCGCATTCTGGCGCACGATGTCGAACTGGGGCGTCGTCCAGCTGTTCTTGACGGTGGTCCAGCCGTAGGAGGCCGGCGCCGTCTCATGCACGACCAGCACGCCGGCGGCCCCGCGGCGGGCAGCCTCGTCATATTTGTAGGTCCAGCGGCCATAGTAGGTCATGGCCCGGCCGTTGAAGGTGTTCAGTTCCGGCTGTTCGTAGTCGGCGTCATTGACCAGGACGACGATCACCTTGCCGCGTACATCCACGTCCTTGAAGTCGTCCCACTGGCGCTCCGGGGCGGTCGTGCCGTAGCCGACGAAGACCAGGGGCAGGTCGCGCAGATGCTGGTGCTCGGCCGGCAGGCGCGTGGAGATCACGATCTCCTCGCCCTGGGTCACGGGGATCACCGCGTCGCCGTGCCGGAACTCGGCCCGGGCGTTGGAGACGGTGAACCGGTTCAGGGTCACGGCCTGGGTCCAGCCGCCGCGCTCGCCCCCCGGCTGAAAGCCTGCCGCCGCGAACGCGCGCGACAGATAGTCGATGACCTTGGCCTCGGCGGGCGTGGCGATTCCGCGCCCTTCGAAGCTGTCGTCCGAGAGGGCCTTCACATGGTCCGAGAGCCGCTGGGCGTCGAAGGCAGGTCCTGCCACAGGATCCGACGGCATCGAGGCACAGGCGGACAGGACGACGGCGCAGGCGGCGGCGAACACGGACTTCAAACGCATGGACGACCCTCTGGGACAGGCGAAGCTGGCCGGACGTTAGGGGGCGGGGCAGGGGGAGTCGAGATCGCGACGGCCCACACCAGGTGAGCGCAGGAGGCTGGACACGAAAAACCCGCCGGGCCGAGGCCGCGGCGGGTGATCCGGTCAGCCGTCAGGCCGGGCGGGGCCTCAGTGCGCCACGCCCTTCCAGATGCGGCGGTAGCTGGCGTAGGTCAGCCCCAGGAACAGGGCGAGGAAGATCATCACGCCGATGCCGGCCTGCTTGCGCTCCGAGGCGCGGGGGTCCGACGCCCAGGCGATGAAGGCCGCCACGTCCTTGGCGTAGTTGTCGACCGTCTGGGGCGTGCCGTCGTCATAGACGACCTGACCGTCCATGATCGGCTGGGGCATGGCGATGAAGCCGCCATAGGGCACCTTCTCGGGGTCACCCGTCCAGAACGGCGTCAGATCCCCGGCCATATAGGGGTTGTAGTACTGACCCGGAGCGATCGTCAGACCGACGGGCGGCTCCACATAGCCGCTG
>CAMCIP010000056.1 GCA_945874855.1 Brevundimonas vancanneytii | reverse complement strand
GGCGCTGATCGTCATGCTGCTGGCCGCGGCCGCCGCCCTGGCCCTGTCCTCGCGCTTCGGCTGGAGTCTGGACCTGTCCACGGCACGGGCCCAGGCGGTGGCGGCCAACCTGCTGCTGGGCATGGTCGTGCTGGCCGAACTGATCCGCGCTGCCTTCACCCTGATGCTGCTGCCGCGGCGCTGAGGCGGGGCCCGCCGCGCCCACCTCACCCGGGCCTGCGCAGGCGCAGATGTCAGTAATGTTCGACACAATGTATGGTATGTTTGACATATCGTCCGGTTTATGCGACATGAGGCTCCACACCGAGGAGGAACCCATGTCGTTCGCGGAAAAGAGACTCTGGATCGAACTGGCCGCCAGCCTTGCTGTCTGGGGCGTCTACTTCACCCGGCTGATCGGATGGATCGACGCCGGAGGGCTTCAGGACCCCGAGTTCGCGGCCACCATGGGCGGTCACTTTGCTCTCGCCGTGGCCGCAGGGGTGGCGATCCGGGTGGTGCTGTCGCTGATCGCCCGTCGCGTGACCCCGCGAGCCGAGCTCAGGGTGCGCGACGAACGCGAGGATCTGGCCGCCCTGCGCGCCACCTTCGCAGGGCACGCCCTGCTGGGAGGCCTGGTTCTGGGCGTGGCGGCCGTGGGCTATGTCGCAGGCGTGACCGGCCATGTCGACCTCGTGCCGATCTCCGCCGAGGGCATGGTGGTGCTGGCCAATCTCACCCTCGGGGCGCTGGTCCAGGCCGAGCTGTTGCGGCTGGGGGTCAACATCGTCCTGCTGCGGCGGCCGGGCTGATGCCGCCGCCGCCCATCCGCAACCGAATCCGCGAGTTGCGCTTCCACGCCGGCGAGATGACGCAGGCGCAGCTGGCGGAGCGCATCGGCATGACGCGCCAGACCATCGTCGCCATCGAGCAGGGCAAATACTCCCCCTCACTCGAAGCGGCCTTCCGGATTGCGGTGGTGTTCGGAGTCCCGATCACCGAGGTGTTCCAGTGGGAGGGGTGACGCGGTAAGGGCTCGTCGACGCGCAGGAGCTTTCCGATGTCCGACACCCCCGAAACCTACGACACCCTCCTGATCGAGCGTCACGCCGACGGCTATGCAGTGGTCACCCTGAACCGGCCCGAGGCGCTGAACGCCCTGAACTCCGCCCTTTTCCGCGATCTGGCGGCCTTCCTCGACGCGGTCGAGCATGAAGATGCCGTCCGCTGCCTGATCCTGACCGGCGCGGGCGACAAGGCCTTCGCCGCCGGGGCCGACATCAAGGAGATGGCGGACCAGACCTATGCCCAGATGTATGCGGGCAATTTCTTCGCCCTCGGCCACGACCGCATCACCCGGTTCCGCAAGCCGATCATCGCCGCGGTCAATGGATTTGCCCTCGGCGGCGGCTGCGAGCTGGCGATGCTGTGCGACTTCATTGTGGCCTCGGAGAAGGCGAAATTCGGCCAGCCCGAGATCAACCTCGGCGTCGCCCCCGGCATCGGCGGCTCCCAGCGCCTGACCCGTCTGGTCGGCAAGTCCAAGGCCATGGACATGGTTCTGACCGCCCGGATGATGGACGCCGCCGAGGCCGAACGCGCCGGCCTGGCCGCCCGGGTGGTCCCGCACGACACCCTGCTGGACGAGGTCCGCAAGATCGCCGCCCGCATCGCTGCCCAGAGCCCGCTGGCGGTCATGGCCAACAAGGAGATGGTCAACGCTGCGCTGGAGACGACCCTGACCCAGGGCGTACAGTTCGAACGCCGCCTGTTCCACAGCCTGTTCGCCTTCGAGGACCAGAAGGAGGGCATGGCCGCCTTCGTCGAGAAGCGGAAGCCGGAGTTCCGGGGTCGGTGAGTCCGCGTTGACCCCCTGCCGCCTTTCCGCTATACGCCGCGCCTCTTGAGATTTCCGCGCCGCGGGCCCTTGTTCCGCGGCGCTTTTCGTTGAAGGTTTCGACGCATGGCCAACAACCCCGGCGCCAAAAAGGCGATCCGCAAGATCGCTGCCCGGACCGAAGTGAACAAGGCGCGGCGCACGCGTGTCCGCACCTTCCTGCGCCGCTTCCAGGAAGCCGTCGTCGGCGGCGACGCGGGGGCCGCCAGGGCCGCCTTCATCGAGGCCCAGTCCGAGCTGATGCGCGCCGTCTCCAAGGGCGTGGTCCACAAGAACACGGGCTCGCGCAAGGTGGGCCGGCTGGCCGCCCAGCTGAAGAAAATGTCGGCGGCCTGAACGACCGCCTTCTGACGGGCCTTCACCGGGCCGTCACAGGAAAACTGAGCTTTTACAAAGGCGAGACGGCTAACGCTGTCTCGCCTTCGTCATGTCTGCCGCTAAGGCAACGCTGTGCCGAACCGTCGCATGACGGAACATCGAAAGGTAAATTTTCAAGCCGGATTTGAGGTTAGCGGAGTCAACCGGATTATCTGCTTCCCGGCTTGCGAATCAGCGTTGACGGGTCCCGCGTCGGGAGTAGTTTTCCCTCCTGACGCAACTCCATCCCAACACGGATGAAGACGGCGTGGAACCCTGTTCCGCGTCGGCGGGAGATGTCTGTCCGGACGATCGAAAGGCCCCGAAAGCGCACGCTTTTGGGGTGGGAGATCGCGTCCCTGGACCAGGCCTCCTTGAGGCGCGTCCCGAACGGGAAGAGGCAAGGGTGGCAGGAATGGCGGGAGACGCGGCACGCGTGGTTTTGACGGATCCGGACCGGATCTGGGTGGAGGCGGCCGCACGGCTGCGGTCGGAGATCGGCGACGGGCCGTTCAGCAGCTACATTGCCCCCTCGGCGGTGCGCATGGACGGCGCCGGCCAGCTGGTCGTGGTTACCCCCACGGGCTATGCGCGGGACTGGGTCCGCAAGAACGCCCTGCGTCGCCTCAATGAGCTGTGGCTGGGCCTCGACGGTCTGGCGCGCCGGCTGGACGTGCGCTGCCGCGCCGACATGCCGGGGATCACCCCCTCCGTCATCGCCGCCCAGGTCGCCGAGGCGCCCGCGGTGCGGGCCGTGCCCGCGCCGACCGTGGCTCCCGTGGCCGACGGGGCCCGCGCCGTGCGCGCGGCCGGTCTGCAGGAGCGGCTGACCTTCGACGGTTTCGTGGAGGGGCACGGCAATGCCTTCGCCCTGGCCGTGGCGCGCCAGGTGGCGTCCTGGGCCGACGGCCATTTCAACCCGGTCGTCTTCTGCGGCCCCTATGGCTACGGCAAGACCCATCTGCTGAACGCCATCGCCTGGGAGGCGCAGCGCCTGCGCCCCGACGCCCGGGTCATCTACCTGACCGCCGAACGCTTCCTGTCCAGCTTCATGCGGGCCATGCAGGACCGCCAGATGGCCGCCTTCAAGGACCAGCTGCGCACCGCCGACATGCTGCTGATCGACGACGTCCAGTTCGTCGGCAACAAGGCCGCGACCCAGGAGGAGCTGCTCTCCACCCTGACCTCCCTGCTGGAGGACGGCCGCCGCGTGGTCATGTCGGCCGACCGGGCCCCCATGGCCCTGTCGGAGATGGAGCCGCGCCTGCGCAGCCATCTGTCGGCCGGCCTGACCTGCCCGATCGAGGCGGGCGACCGGGCCCTGAAGCTGGCCGTGGCGCGCAACCGTCTGCAGACCCTGGCCGCGCTGGGCGTGGTGTCGGGCGCGGCGCCCGAGCCGGTGCTGGAGCAGCTGGTCGACCAGACGCCGGGCACCATGCGCGAGCTGGAGGGGGCGGTGAACACCGTCGCCGCCGCCGCCGGGGCCCGTCTGCCCGGCCTGACCGTCGACGAGGTGCGGGCCCTGCTGGGCGCCGCCTTCCGCGGCGGGCCCGAGCGGCGGATCACCGTGGACGAGATCCAGAAGACCGTGGCCGACCATTTCAACCTGAAACAGGCCGATCTGCTCAGCGACCGCCGCAACCGCGCCGTGGCCCGCCCGCGCCAGATCGCCATGTATCTGTGCAAGCAGCACACGACCCGGTCCTATCCCGACATCGGCCGCCGCTTCGGCGGGCGCGACCACACCACGGTCCTGCACGGGGTGCGCAAGGTCGGCGAGCTGATGGTCCAGGACGACCAGATCGCCCGTGACGTCGAGACGCTGACGCGGAAGCTGCGCGGCTGACGCCGCGAGGGCTTGGGGATCAGGGCTTGGGGATCAGGGCTCGCGATGGCGGTGACAGAGCTGCCGTCCACCGGGTTATCCACGGGCGGCGGCGATGCGTGCGGAGCCCCGGGCCCTAAGCCCGGCCCCCTTCCTTGCCCCGTCTTCCCAATCCGCTAGTGTCTCAGGCCACAGTATGCGGGGCGGTTGAGTCGCCCCGAGGCGAGACGACATGCAGCTGACCATCGAACGATCCGCGCTCATCCGGGCCCTGGGCCATGTTCAGAGTGTGGTCGAGCGCCGCAACACCATCCCCATCCTGTCCAACGTCCTGCTGTCGGCCGGTCGCGACAAGCTCAGCTTCGCCGCCACCGACCTCGACATGGAGATGGTCGACGAGGCCGAGGCCCAGGTCCAGGTCGAGGGCCAGATCACCGCCCCGGCCCACACCCTGTACGAGATCGTGCGCAAACTGCCCGAAGGGGCCGAGGTCTCGCTGACGTGGGACGGGGACGATCCGCGGCTGGTGGTCCAGGCCGGGCGGTCCAAATTCAACCTGCCGGTCCTGCCGGCCGGCGACTTTCCGGTCATGTCCAATGACGCCGGCGGGGCCCGCTATGCCCTGCCCAAGGAGGACCTGGCCCGGCTGATCGACAAGACCCGCTTCGCCGTCTCGACGGAGGAGACGCGCTACTATCTGAACGGCCTCTACCTGCACACGGTCGCCGAGAACGGCATCCCCCTGCTGCGCGCCGTGGCCACCGACGGCCACCGCCTCGCCCTGGCCGAGACCCCGGCACCCGAGGGCGCGGCCGGCGGGCCGGGCGTCATCGTGCCGCGCAAGACGATCGATCAGGTCCGCCGCCTGCTGGACGACGGCTCGGGCGTGGTCGACGTCATGGTCAGCGCCCAGCGCATCCGGTTCGAGTTCGGCCAGGCCTCGCTGACCTCCAAGGTCATCGACGGCGCCTTCCCCGACTATGCCCGGGTCATCCCCAAGGGCAACGACAAGCAGGCCGACGTCGACAACGCCGTCTTCGCCTCGGCCGTGGACCGGGTGGCCACCATCTCGGCCGAGAAGAGCCGCAGCGTGAAGCTGGCCTTCGACCAGGACCGCGTCACCCTGACCGTGCGCAACATGGAGGCCGGCCAGGGCGTCGAGGAGGTCGAGATCGGCTATTCCGAAGAGCCCTTCGAGATCGGCTTCAACGCCCGCTATCTGCTGGACGTGGCCGGCCAGATCACCGGCGAGACCGCCCACTTCAAATTCGCCGACCCGGCCTCGCCGACCCTGGTGCTCGATCCGGGCGACCCGGGCGTCCAGTATGTGCTGATGCCGCTGCGGGTTTAGGGCCCTCTCTCCGCTCACCTTGGTAGCAAGACCTCCGGGGCCCGGCTAAACCGGCGGCTTGATCACCGCCCTGACCCTGACCGACTTCCGCTCCTATGCGACCGCCCGCATGGACCTGACCGCACCGGTCACGGTGCTGCACGGGGCCAATGGGGCGGGCAAGACCAATGTGCTGGAGGGCTTCAGCCTGTTCACGCCCGGGCGCGGCCTGCGCGGGGCCACGGCGCCGGAGATGGGGCGGCGCGAGCCGGGCGAGGCGGGCGGCCGGGCCTGGGCCGTGGCCGCGACCCTGGACAGTGCCGACGGAGAGGTGAGGCTGGGCACCGGGGTCCAGGCCGCCGGATCGGCGCGGCGCATGGTGCGGATCGACGGGGAGACGGCGCCGCCGGGGCGGCTGCTGGACTGGCTGCGGCCGGTCTGGGCCACGCCCGAGCAGGACCGGCTGTTCTCTGACGCCCGGGCCGAGCGGCTGCGCTTCTTCGACCGGCTGGTGTTCGCGGCCCGGCCCGATCATGCCGCAGCGGTGGCGGCCTATGACAAGGCCCTGCGCGAGCGTCTCCGGCTGCTGACCGACGGGGCCGAAGGACGCGAGGCCGACCCCCTGTGGCTGGAGGCGCTGGAGGTCCGGCTGGGCGAGGCGGGGGCGCGGGTGGCCGGGGCCCGGGCCGCGGCGCTGAAGGATCTGCAGGCGGCGGTGGACGCGCGCGCCGACCGGCCCTTCCCCCTGGCCGATCTGGGGCTGGACGGGGCGGCCGAGACCGACGCCGGGGCGGGCGCCGACGCAGCGGCGATCGCGGCGGCCCTGCGCGAGGGTCTGGCCCGGTCGCGGGCACGCGACGCGGCGGCGGGGCGGTCGCTGTTCGGGCCGCACCGCACGGACCTGACCGCCCTGCACCGCCAGAAGAACCGCCCGGCGGCGGAGGGGTCGTCGGGCGAGCAGAAGGCCCTGGCCCTGAACCTGATCCTGGCCCAGCTGGCGCGGCTGGAGGCGGCGGCGGGGGCCGCGGGGGCGCGCCCCCTGCTTCTGCTCGACGAGGCCCCGGCCCATCTGGATGCCGGTCGCCGCGCGGCCCTGTTCGACGAGATCACCGCCCTGGGCGTGCAGACGGTGATGACGGGCACGGAAGCCCCCCTGTTCGAGACCCTGCGCGGCCGCGCCGCCTTCGTCCGCGTGGACGGCGGGGCCTTGACCCCGGAGGGGTGAACGGCGGGCTGTCGTCCGCCCGGATCAGCGCAGGAACCGTCGCACCGCGGCCTCGAAGCGGGTGGGCTGGTCGATCATGACCATGTGTTCCGCGCCTTCGATCGGTTCCAGTCGGACGGGGGTGCGCAGGCCGGCATAGGCGGGTCGCAGCAGGCGGCCGAGGTCGCGGCGCGGCGAGCCCTCGGCGCGGCTCCACCCATAGGCGACGGTGACGGGCGCGGCGATGTCGGGCAGCCGGCGGCGCAGGTCCAGGGTCATGACCTCATACAGGCCCTGGGCGAGGACGCGACGGTCGCCGCCCTGCCAGCCGACCCCGCCGATCAGGGCGTCAGAGGCTTGACCCATTTCGCGGCCCCAGGCCCCGCCGGTCAGGGCCTCGTCGCCGATGAACAGCACGGCCTGATAGGCCAGCCGGGCGATCGGCTCCACGTCGCGAGCCCCCGCCGCCCCGTTCAGCAGGGCGGGAAAGAAGGGCGAGGCGTCCACCACCATGACCCGGCCTATGCCGCGTCCGCCGTCGGCCCCGACGCGCAGGGCGACCAGGCCGCCCATGGAATGGCCGATCACCGCCGGTGCCCGCAGGCCCCGATCGCGGGCGTAGCGCAGCACCTCGCCGGCCACGGGCCCGACCAGCGGGCCGGCCGCATTGGCCTCCGGAGCCAGGGTCCCGAAGCCGCGCACCGAGACCAGATGGACGGTATGGTTGTCGTCGAGCCGGTCGGCCAGCCGGCTCCACACCACACCGGTCGACGCCAGGCCGGGGATCAGGATGACGTCGGGACCGCGTCCGCGCGTCTCGACGACGATGCGGTCCGATCTGAACGTCGCGGCCGGGGCGCCGACCTGGGCCCGGGCCGCCTCCGCGGCGGCCGTGAACAGGACAAGAGCGAGGGCAAAGGTCGAGGCGAGGCGGAGCATGGGGCCATACTGGCCGCGTCCTGCGGCGAAGTGTAGGCGCCGGGGGCTTGCCAATCCGCACCGAAGGCGGATCATGTCGCCGGGGCTGTTCAGGGAGAACGACATGAAGCTGTGGGGCTGGATGATCCTCGGGGCCTGTGTGGCCGCGCCGGGCATGGCGATGGCGCAGCAGCAGGAGACCTTGACCACAGAGGCGCCGCCGCCCGCCGGCACGTCGTCATGGCACACGCTGTCGCGCACCTCCGGCTCGATCTATCTGGTCGACGTCGGCGGCATGGCGGAGGCGGACGGCGCCAAGGTCGTGCGCATGGCCCGGGCGCCGCGCGCGGCGCGGTCCGCCGGCGACCGCGAACATGCGGTCGAGACCTATCAGTTCCGCTGCGAGCAGAACCTGTGGCGGGTCATCCGCACCGAGGAATATGACGCCGACGGATCCGAGTTCGACGCCTGGGACGAGGCGGACGCCGCCTGGCTGGCCGTGCCGCCGGAGACCAATATGGCCTTCCTCAAGGTCGTGGTCTGCGACGGGGAAGTCCCCGCCGGTCGGGCCTGGCCGCGCCTCGAGGATTTCCTGGCGTCAAGCCGCAGCTGACGTCGCCCGGCACCGGCGGCGGGTAGGGCTCAGGCGTCGACGGCGGCGTCCAGGGCGTTGGCCTGGATGAACTCGCGGCGGGGCTCGACCACATCGCCCATCAGCTTGGCGAACAGGTCGTCGGCGTCGTCGGCGTGGTCGACCTTGACCTGCAACAGGGTGCGGGCGTTGGCGTCCAGGGTGGTCTCCCACAGCTGTTCGGGGTTCATCTCGCCCAGACCCTTGTAGCGCTGGATGGAGATGCCCTTCTTGCCGGCCTCCAGCACCGCCTCCAGCAGGTCCAGCGGGCCGCGCACGGTCGTGGCCCTGTCCTTGCGGCGGAAGACGGCGGGGGCGGCGAACAGGCCGTCGAAGGCGCGGACCCGCTCGGCCAGACGGCGCGCGTCCAGTGACCGGATCAGGGCCTCCTCCAGCACGATCCGCTCGGTCACGGCGCGGCGGGTGCGTTCGAACACCACCGCGCCCTGGGCGCCGGCCGCGCCGGTCCAGGCGCCGTCGCCCTCCTCGGCATAGAGGTTCAGCCGCCCGGCCGCGGCGGCGGCGCGCGCGGCGGGGTCGGCTGCCTCGTCGAACAGGCCGGCCAGGGCCGCCTGTTCGATGGCGAAGGCCGGGGCGCGCTGCGACAGACGATCGACGGCGGCGCGGCAGGCCTTGGCCTCGCGCACCAGTGACTGCAGGTCCTGGCCGATGCGGCGTTCGCCGGTCGACAGGTCCAGCTCGGCCTCGGACGACCCCTCCTCGATCAGATAGGAGTCCATCTCGGGCTGGTCCTTGAGGTAGCGGCTGGTCTTGCCCTTGGCCACTTTGTAGAGCGGCGGCTGGGCGATGTAGACATGGCCGCGCTCGATCAGCTCGGGCATCTGGCGGTAGAAGAAGGTCAGCAGCAGGGTCCGGATGTGGGCGCCGTCGACGTCGGCGTCGGCCATCAGGATGATCTTGTGATAGCGCAGCTTGTCGGCGTTGAAGTCGTCGCGGCCGATGCCGGTGCCCAGCGCCAGGATCAGCGTCCCGATCAGCTCCGACGACAGCATCCGGTCGAAGCGGGCGCGCTCGACGTTGAGGATCTTGCCACGCAGGGGCAGGACGGCCTGGTTTTCGCGGTTGCGGGCCTGTTTGGCCGAGCCGCCGGCGGAATCGCCCTCGACGATGAACAGTTCGGACTTGGCCGGATCGCGTTCCTGACAATCGGCGAGCTTGCCGGGCAGGCTGGAGATGTCGAGCGCCGACTTGCGCCGGGTCAGGTCGCGGGCCTTGCGGGCGGCCTCGCGGGCGGAGGCGGCCTCGATGATCTTGGCGATCACCATTTTGGCCTCGAGCGGATGCTCCTCGAACCACTGCGACAGGCCCTCGGTGCACAGGCCCTCGACTGCCGGGCGGACCTCGGACGAGACCAGCTTGTCCTTGGTCTGGGAAGAGAATTTCGGGTCCGGCACCTTGACCGACAGGACGCAGGTCAGGCCCTCGCGGGCGTCCTCGCCGGTGGGGGCGACCTTCTCCTTCTTCGCCGCGCCCGAGCTTTCCATATAGGCCCCGACGACGCGCGTCAGGGAGGCGCGGAAGGCCGACAGATGGGTGCCTCCATCCCGCTGGGGGATGTTGTTGGTGAAGCACAGCATGGTCTCGTGGTAGCTGTCGTTCCACCACAGGGCGAGATCGATCTCGATCCCCTCCTTCTTGCCGCGGATGACGATGACGTCCTTGAGGATCGGCGTCTTGGACTTGTCCAGATGGCGCACGAAGGCCTCGACCCCGCCCTCATAGTGCAGGATCGTCTCGAACGGCTCGGGGTGGCGGTGGTCCTGCAGCTTGATGACCACGCCGGAATTGAGGAAGGCCAGCTCGCGCAGCCGGTGCTCCAGCGTCTTCAGGTCGAAGTCGATGTGGGCGAAGGTGGTGACCGAGGGGAAGAAGGTCACCTCCGTGCCGGTGAGGGGCCTGCCCGTGTCGGGCCGGATCGGCGAGTCGCCGGTGACCTTGAGCGGGCTGACGGTGTCGCCGCGCTCGAAGCGCATCTGGTGGCTCTTGCCGTCGCGGTGGATCTTCAGCTCCAGCCAGTCGGACAGGGCATTGACCACCGAGACGCCCACGCCGTGCAGGCCGCCGGAGACCTTGTAGGAGTTCTGGTCGAACTTTCCGCCCGCGTGCAGCTGGGTCATGATGACCTCGGCCGCCGAGACGCCCTCGCCCTCGTGGATGTCGGTGGGGATGCCGCGGCCGTTGTCGGTGACGGTCACCGAGCCGTCGGCGTTCAGGATCACCTCGACCAGGTCGGCGTGGCCGGCCAGGGCCTCGTCGATGGCGTTGTCGACCACCTCATAGACCATGTGGTGCAGGCCCGAACCGTCGTCGGTGTCGCCAATGTACATACCCGGGCGCTTGCGCACCGCGTCCAGGCCCTTGAGCACCTTGATGGAGTCGGCGCCGTATTCCGGCGAGGTCTGATCGGTCATTCGGTCTTCGGTCAAAGGCCGGTTCGAGGGCCGTTCGCGGCCCCCCGGCAGGGAAGCGGACCAGGAACGAATCCGCCCCGGGCCGAGGCCGTCAGGATACAGGAATTCCAGGCCGGAAAGCGAGCGAATCCGACGCTTTCGGACGGGTTTCGGCTCAGGCCGCCCAGTGCTCCGGAACGGCCCCGCACTACTTGCCGAAGAAGGGCGTACCGGGTCCTGCCTCCATCCGGACGATTTCCGTCCAAGGGTGCCCTGCCAGCTCCGGCATCGCGATCCGGCAGGAGCTGCTCGACAGTTCGATCGTCTGCACGGCGGTTCCGTCGACGATGTCGGCCTCTTCGATATGGGTAAAAAGGGCCTCCGGCCTGTCCGTCTCCATGCAGGCGAACTGGCCGGTGGCATGGAAATGCGTCACGGGGAGGCCGTCGAAGAAGATCATCTGCGGCAGGTAGGTGACGAAATCCCGGTACTCGGCGATCTGCGCCTCCGTCGCCCCGTCCACGGGGAAGACGATCAGCACATTGGTCGGGGTCCTCGAGCTGGCCTGACCCATTGCAGAGCACGCCTGAAACTCCGTCCTGGCCTGATCGATGCTGATCGGAGTGCCGGCGTCACCGGAGTCCCCTGAGTGTCCGCAGGGGGCCCTGGACGCTTCGTGAAAGGTGACGACAGAGCCGCCGGGGCGATAGCAGGCAAACCCTCCACCGAGAGACGACAGACGGTTCCATGTCCGGTGGGGCGCAGCTTCATAGGGAAGCTGCATCCGGCAATACTGACGGTCGTCGAGTCCAACCGCGACACGCCCCTCAATTGGCGCCGCCGCATCCTTGCCGATGGGTCCGCTGTCGCCCTGGCAAGCCGCCAAAGCGAGCCCCGCGATGATCAGTCGATGGCCCACCCGGTCAAACTCCGCCGTTCAACTTCAGATGACCTCCCGGCAGCGACGAGTGTCAAGAACGCGGACGCATGACCAACCTTGACCCTCAGGCCGCCAGCGCCTTCAGCACCGCCTCGCCATAGCGGGCCATCTTGGCCTCGCCGACGCCGGGCACATGCTCCAGATCGGCGGGGCGGGCGGGGTCGGCGCGGGCGATTTCCAGCAGGGTGCGGTCGTGGAAGATGACATAGGGCGGCACGCGCTGCTCGGCCGCCCGGTCGCGGCGCCAGGCGCGCAGCCGCTCGAAGCGCAGCCGCACCTCATCGGCCAGGCCGTCCAGGACCAGGGCCGCCCGGCCCTCGCCCCGGCGGCGCGGATTGCCCGAGCGGGTGGAGGGATCCAGCGGTGGCGGCGCGCGGCGGACCTCTATGGCCCGTTCGC
>CAMCIP010000055.1 GCA_945874855.1 Brevundimonas vancanneytii | reverse complement strand
CCGCCAGACCCTTGGGCCGTGCGGCAAGGGCCGCGCGCATCTGGCCGTCGTCCAGTTCACCTTCCCACCGGGCGACCACCAGGGTGGCCACGGCGTTACCGATGAAGTTCGTCAGAGCCCGGCATTCGCTCATGAAACGATCGATGCCCAGGATCAGCGCCATGCCCGCCACCGGCACGTCCGGCACCACCGCGAGGGTGGCCGCCAGGGTGATGAAGCCGGCCCCCGTGATGCCCGCAGCCCCCTTGGAGCTGAGCATCGCGACCAGCAACAGGGTGATCTGCTGCCACAGCGTCAGTTCGATGTTCATGGCCTGGGCGATGAACAGGGCGGCCATCGTCATGTAGATGTTGGTGCCGTCCAGATTGAACGAATAGCCGGTCGGCACGACCAGGCCGACGACGGACTTGGAGGCCCCGGCCTTCTCCATCTTTTCCATCAGACTGGGCAGCGCCGCCTCCGACGAGGACGTGCCGAGCACCAGCAGAAGCTCTTCCTTGAGGTAGGCGATCAGGCGGAAGATGGAGAAGCCGTTGCGCCAGGCGACGAGCCCGAGCACCCCGAGCACGAAGACCAGCGACGTGAGATAGAAGGTGGCGATCAGCAACAGCAGATTGGCGATGGCCGACAGGCCATAGGCCCCGATCGTGAAGGCGAAGGCCCCGAAGGCGCCGATCGGCGCCGCCTTCATCAGCATGGCCACCAGCCGGAAGACGACCTGGCTGAGCGACTCCAGCGCGCGCTGCACGGGCGCGCCCGCATCGCCGATCATGGCCAGGGCGACGCCGAACAGGATCGAGACGAACAGGGTCTGAAGGATGTTGCCTTCGACGAAGGCGCTGATGAGCGTCGTGGGGATGATGCCGAGCAGGAAGCCCTCGATCGTGGTCTCATGCGCGGCGGAGGCATAGCCGGCGACGGCGGCGGCATCGAGAGAGGCAGGGTCGATGTTCAGACCGCGACCGGGTTGAACGACATTGGCGATTACCAGGCCAACAATCAGCGCAAGCGTCGAGAAGATAAGGAAATAGGTGAAGGCCTTCAGCGCCACCCGGCCGATCCGTCCGAGGTCGCGCATGCCGGCGATGCCGGTGACGATAGTCAGGAAGATCACCGGCGCGATGATCATCTTGACCAGCTTGATGAAGCCGTCACCGAGGGGTTTCAGCTGGGCTCCCAGCCCCTTTACGACCTCCCCGTCCGGACCGGTGGTGTTGGGGAAGAGCCAGCCGACCACGCCTCCGGCCACGATCGCGACCAGCACCCAGAAGTACAGTGTCGTGTAGAACGGCCGACGCACGCCGGGCGTCTCTGCGCCATGTGCAGATAGAAGCAACTTCCCGTCCTCCACGGCGAGGCCTGGCTCGCCGTCCCTCTCGGCCCCGTCTGACGCGGGAACTCAGTCTGAGTATCGCCGAGAGCCTCAGGGGAAGCGACTTTCCTCGCCCCGTACAGCACTCGTTTGAATTTAATAGCCTATTCAGCCTACAGACAATACACGGCAAGGCCGATTTGTGCGGATTTTCGCACAAGCTCCTGTCGCTTCGTGCGGAAATCCGCTCTACTGACCTCATGCGCTGGCCTTCGCTTTCCGAATCCGCCCAATGGCGGGCGTTCGCCCTGGCCTCCCTGAGCCTGATGGTGCTGGCCGTGGCCGGAGCCGACTGGCTGGCCCGTCGCGACGCCCAGGCCGCCGTCGATCGTCAGGCCAGGACGGCCGCAGCCCTGCATGGCGCGGTCCTGCAAAGCGAGCTTGAACGGCAACGCGCCGTCCCTTCCGTGCTGGCGACCGACCCGGACCTGGCGGCCCTGGCGTCGTCGCCGTCCGAAGGGAGCCGGGCGGCGGCGAACCGCAAGCTGGAGGCCCTCGCCGGCGAGGTCCGCGTCGCCGCCCTGTATGTGCTGGACGGCGGCGGCACGGCTTTGGCGGCCAGCAACTGGCGTGAGTCGACCAGCTTCGTGGGGTCCAACTACCGCTTCCGGCCCTATTTCCTGCAGGCCATGCGCGACGGCGAAGCGGCCTTCTTCGCGCTCGGCACGGTCAGCGGCCGGCCCGGGCTCTATCTTTCCCGACGCATCGACGACGCGGCGGGGCGCGCGGTCGGCGTCATTGTGGCCAAGGTGGAGTTCGACGCGCTGGAGGCCATCTGGCGCCGCTCGGAGGAGCCGACCTATGTCACAGATGCCGACGGTGTGGTGCTGATCACGACTGTGCCCGACTGGCGATTCCGGGCCTCGCGCCCCCTGAGCGACCAGCGACGACGCAGCCTCGCCGAAGCCCAGACCGCGGGTCCCGCCCTGGCCGACCTGCCCTTCTCGCCGCCTCCAGCGGGCCTTGTGACCCTCGATCGCGACGTCACGCCGGGTCGCTACGCTCACGCCGTCGACCAGGTCGAGGGCATGAACTGGACCGTTCATCTGCTCCTTCCCGCGGATCAGACCCTGTCGCCCGCCCTGGGCGCTGCACGGGTCCTGGCCGCGCTCAGCGTCGCCCTGCTCGCCGCGCTCAGCGGCGTGGTGCTGCGTCGACGCCAGCGCGCCGCGGCCCGAGCGGTCGAGGAGGTACAGGCCCGCGTCCGGCTGGAGGACCAGGTCGCGGCGCGGACCATCGAGCTCAGCGCCGCCAACGGCCGCCTGCGCCGCGAGATTGACGAACGAAAACGCCTCGAGCGTGATCGCCAGGATCTGGAGGACAAGCTGGTTCAGGCCAACAAGCTGGCCACGCTTGGCCAGGTGGTGGCGGGCGTGGCGCACGAGATCAACCAGCCGGTCGCCGCGATCCGGACCCATGCCGATACCGCTGGCCAGTATCTCAGCCGCGACGACCCCGCCGCCGCCGCCCGGTCTCTGGACGCGATCGGCCGGCTGACCGAGCGCGTTGGCGTCATTACAGATGAGTTGCGGGCCTTCTCGCGCAAGACCCGATCGGAGGTCGTGGCCGTGGATGTCTCCCGTGCCGTCGAAGGCGCGTTGCTGCTCGTCTCCGCCCGGCTGCGCGAACAGGGGGTCGCCATCGACGTCGACGTGACTCCGGGTCTGGCGGTGAGGGCCGAGCGCAACCGGCTGGAACAGGTGCTGCTGAACCTGTTCCAGAACGCCGCAGAGGCGATGGACGGTCCCGGCCGGATCGAGGTCTCGGCCAGACCCGAAGGCCGCAAGGCCGTGATCCGCGTCGCGGACGACGGGCCCGGCCTGTCGCCGCAGGTGCGCGACCGGCTGTTCACCCCCTTCACCACCGACAAGGCCACGGGCGTCGGCCTTGGCCTGGTCATCAGCCGCGACCTGATCGCGGGCTTCGGCGGCGAGCTCGCCCACGAGCCGTCGCGGACCGGCGCGGTCTTCCGCATCGTCCTGGCGAAGGCGAAATGACCGGGCTGCGACGCGTCGCCCTGGTGGAGGACGATGAGGCGTTCCGCGCCGCCCTCGCCGAACGGCTGACCCTGGCCGAGCTTGACGTCCTGACCTTCGCTTCGGCGGAGGCGGCGCTGAAGGTCCTGCGCCCGGACTTCGACGGCGTGGTGGTCAGCGACCTGCGCATGCCGGGAATGGACGGTCGCCAGTTGGCCGATCGCCTGATCGCCATGGACCCTGACCTGCCGGTGGTCCTGATGACCGGGCACGGCGGCGTCACGGAGGCCGTCGAGGCGATGAAGCGCGGCGCCTATGACTTCCTGACCAAGCCATTCGGGTCGGAGCGTCTGATCGAGACCCTCGGCCGGGCGCTCGAGAAGCGGGCCCTTGTTCTGGACAATCGACGGCTGGCGGCACTCTCGGTCGAGACCGAGGAACCGATCCCCCTAAGCGGTGAGGCCGCCGCCACCCTGGCCCTTCGGGCCGCCGTCAAGGAACTGGCGGCCGCCGAGGTCGATGTGCTGATCGAGGGCGAGACCGGCTCCGGCAAGGAGGCGGTGGCCCGGGCGATCCACGCCGCGGGCCGCCGGCGCTTGCGCTCTTTCGTGGCCGTATCCTGCGCCGCCCTGCCCGACGACGACGCAGAGGCACGCCTGATGGGTCAGGAGGCCGGCGTGGGCTCCGGCCTGGTCCGGCGGCGCGAGGGACGGATCGAGCAGTCGCACAAGGGCACTCTGTTCCTCGACGAGATCGACCTCGCGCCCCGCGCCGTCCAGCTGATGCTGCTGCGCGTCCTGGAAGAGCGCGAGGTCCTGCCGCTCGGGGCCGCTGAGCCTCGAACACTGGATCTTCGCGTACTGGCGGCCGCCAAGGGGGATCCCGCCGAGGCCATGGCCGGGGGGGCACTCAGGGAAGACCTCTTCTGGCGCCTGAATGTGGTCCGCCTGCGCGTTCCGCCCCTTCGCGAGCGGCGGGGCGATGTGCCCTTGCTCTATGCGCGATTTCTGGCCCGGGCCTGCGCGCGAATGGGGCGTCCGCTGCCGGCCATGACTGACGCCGTGCGGCGCCGACTGCTGGACCACGACTGGCCCGGAAATCTGCGTGAGCTGTCGAACTACGCCAATGAAACGGCCCTCGGGCTGGCCGCCATCGAGCCCGCGCCGACCGACGACCTGAGTCTCGCCGACCGGCTGGCGCGCTATGAGGCTGACCTCATTCGTCGGGCCCTGTCCGAGCATGGCGGCGACATGCGACGGGTGACCGAGGCCCTGCGGATTCCCCGCAAGACCCTCTACGACAAGATGGCCCGGCACGGGATCCAGCCGGCCCATCATCGGCGCAAGGCCGCCGGCGACGGTGAATTCCCTCAGTGAAGTTTCAGCTTGGGCCGGATGACCTGGCTGACCTGACCCCAGGCGATCAGGGTCAGGCCCTTCGTCCAGCCGTGAATGGCCAGAAGGTGGATGCGGTAGAGCGAGACGTAGATCATCCGCGCGATCCGCCCCTCGACCGCCATCCGGCCGCCGACCAGATTGCCCATCAGGCTGCCCACTGTGGAAAACCGTGACAGGGACACGAGCGAGCCCTTGTCCTGATAGACGAAGGGTCGGAGCGGCCGACCGCGGATCATGGCGCAGATATTGTGGAAGGCCGTGCCGGCCATCTGGTGGGCGGCCTGGGCCCGCGGCGGCACCGGACGGTCGCCGTCCGCCGGGATGAACCGTGCACAGTCGCCGATCGCAAGGATCCGGTCGTCGCGCGTGACCTGCAACGTGTCGCGCACCACCAGCTGGTTCGAGGGCGAGGTCTCCAGTCCGCCGATGTCCTTCAGGAAGTCCGGGCCCTTCACGCCCGCCGCCCAGACCCGCAGGTCGGCCGTCAGGAACTCGCCGCTGGCCGTCGCAACGCCCTCGGGGGTGACCTCGGTCACCTGTCTGCCGGTCAGGACGCGCACGCCGATCGCTTCCAGCTCGGCCTGCGCGGCCATGGCCAGGCGCTCCGGCAGGGCCGGCAGGATGCGCGGCCCCGCCTCGACAAGGGTCACCGAGAGACGACGCGCGTCGAAAACCTCCAGCCCGTAATAGGCCAGCCCCTTGGCGGCGTTGAACAGTTCCGCCGCCAGCTCGACGCCGGTCGCGCCACCACCCACGATGACCACGCGCACGCGGGCGTCGCCCGTCGGATCCGCGCTCATGGCCCGCGACACCCGCAGGCACTGGTTCAACAGTCGCTGCCGGAACCGGTCGGCCTGGGCCCGGTCGTCAAGGAACAGGGCATTGGCCTTGGCGCCCGGGGTGCCGAAGTCGTTGGACACCGATCCCACGGCCAGCACCAGATAGTCATAGCGGATGCGGTGACGGCCGATGATCTCGCGTCCGGTCTCGTCGATCAGCGGCGCGATGACGATTTCGGCCCGCTCCCGGTCGATCGCTTCAAGGGTGCCGTCGAAGAAGCGGTAGTTCCAGCGATAGGCGTGGCCGCGATAGCCGACCTCGTCGAGATTGGCGTCCAGAGATCCGGCGGCCACCTCGTGCAGCAGGGGCTTCCAGATGTGGGTCTGGTTGCGGTCGACCAGGATGATGTCGAACCGGTCCCGGCCCAGGGTTCGGCCCAGCCTGGCCACGAGGCCCAGCCCGCCGGCCCCGCCGCCGACGACGACGATCTGGGTCTTGCGGCCCCGGGGCGGCACCCCCGCAGCCGAGGCGATCACCACCGGCCCCTCGCTGTCCATCTGTGTCACGTCCGCCCCCTGCCCGATGTGATCAAGCTAGGCGCGTTCGGCCATCCACCGCCAGAGCGCGGTTCGATGAACCTGCTTCGCGATTCCTCCCCGGCCGTTCAGGCTCTAGTGTGGACACTCGCCATGTGGCGAGACCCACCGCGCCGGAGCGCCCATGACCGTCGACAGTCCGCGCCGGATCCTCATGCTGGGCGCCACGGGCACCATCGGCCGGGCGACCACGGCGGCCCTGGTCGCGCGCGGGCATCAGGTGGTCTGCTTCCTGCGTCCGCCGGGAAGCGGCCAGCGGCCCGACCTGCCCGACGGCGTCGAGATCCGGTTCGGCGACGTCAGCGATCCGGCCGCGCCCGCCCGCGACGGATTTCAGGGCGAGCGTTTCGACGCCGTCGTCTCCTGCATGGCGTCGCGGACGGGAGTGGCCCGCGACGCCTGGGCCATCGATCATCAGGCCCACATCCATGTGCTGGAGGCGGCCCGGGTCGCCGGCGTCCGCCAGATGGTGCTCCTGTCGGCCATCTGCGTGCAGAAGCCGCTGCTGGCCTTTCAGCAGGCCAAGCTGGCGTTTGAGGCGGAGCTGATGCGATCCGGCCTGACCTGGTCGATCGTCCGGCCCACGGCCTATTTCAAGTCGCTGTCCGGCCAGGTCGAGCGGGTCCGGGCGGGCAAGCCCTATCTGATCTTCGGCGACGGGGCCCTGACCGCCTGCAAGCCGATCAGCGACGCGGACCTGGCCACCTATCTGGCCGACTGCCTCGATGATCCTGCGCGCCATGACCGGATCCTGCCGATCGGCGGCCCCGGCCCGGCCATGACGCCGCGCCAGCAGGGCGAGGCCCTGTTCGCCCTGTTCGGCCGGGAGCCGAAATTCAGCCGCGTGCCGCCCGCCCTGCTGGACGTCATCGCCGGCACCCTGGGCCTGGCCGGACGCGTCCTTCCCGCGCTGGCGGCCAAGGCCGAGCTGGCCCGGATCGGCCGATACTATGCCACCGAGTCCATGCTGGTGCTGAACCCCGACACCGGCCTGTACGACGCCGACGCCACCCCGGAGTTCGGCACAGAGACCCTGGCCGACTATCAGGCCCGACTGGTCCGGGGTGAAGCGTCGCTGGATCGCGGCGCACAGGCGGTCTTCTGAGCCCCGGGGGCGTCCCGACATGACGGCTTCGTAATGTCTGCCGCCTTGCGCCGGACCCCTCGCTCGTTAAGGTCCGCCGCATTCGGGACATGGGAGTTCAGGCTTATGCGTTTGCGGGTTCTTTTGGCGGCCGTCAGCGGCCTCGCCCTCATGTCCACCGCGGCCTTGGCCCAGGTCAGCGTCGGAGCTGCCGACCAGTCCAAGGGCGAATATGAGGACGCCTTCCGCCAGTTCGAGGGCGAGGACTGGCCCAGCCCCAATGTCTATCGTGCCGCCACGGGCGAGCCGGGGCCGCAGTACTGGCAGCAGAAGGTCGACTATGTCATCGACGTGCGCCTCGACGAGGCGGGTCGCAGCCTGACCGGCAGCCAGCGGGTCACCTACCAGAACAACTCCCCGCACGAGCTGGACTATCTCTGGGTGCTGCTGGACCAGAACGGGTTCAAGCGGAACTCGATGGAGCGCGTCACCTCGACGACCAATGACGAGGGCACCTACGGCCTGTTCGACATGGCCCAGGTCATCATTGCCGAGGACTGGGAGGGCGGGTTCAGCAGTCTGACCGTCGCCGATGTCCGTGGCCGGCCGATCCCCTTCCTCGTCAACGACGCCCTGATGCGCATCGACCTGCCCACGCCGCTGAAGCCGGGCGAGCGGGTCACCTTCGACATGGGCTATGTGCTGGCCATCGGTGACGGCGACCTGACCGGCGGCCGGTCGGGCTATGAGTGTTTCCGCGCCTCCGACGGCGAACAGGACTGCATCTTCCAGCTGGCCCAGTGGTTCCCGCGTCTGGCCGCCTTCTCGGACTATGAGGGCTGGCACCAGCTGCCTTATCTGGGATCCGAGTTCCCGCTGGAGTTCGGGGACTACCAGGTCTCCATCACCGTGCCTGCGGACCATGTGGTCGCCGCTTCAGGCGTCCTCGCCAATGACAGCCAGGTCCTGACCGCGGAGCAGCGCCGGCGCTATGCCGCGGCCCGCACGGCCACCGACCCCGTCTACATCGTCAATCCGGCTGAGGCCGCAGCTGCTGAGCTGGGCGCGGTCGACGGCACGCGGACCTGGACCTTCCGTGCCGAGAATGTGCGCGACTTCGCCTGGGCCAGCTCGCGCAAATTCGTCTGGGACGCCATGGGCGTGCCGAACGCCGACCCCGAAATGCCGGTCGTCATGGCCATGTCCTTTTACCCGGGCGAGGCGCGCCCGCTGTGGGACCAGATCTCGACCCGCGCCGTGGCCCATGCGCTGGACGTCTATGGCGAGGCGACCTTCCCCTATCCCTATCCCACGGCCCAGTCGGTGAATGGCCCGGTGGGCGGGATGGAGTACCCGATGATCACCTTCAACGGTGCCCGGCCCGTCCGCGCGCCCGACGGCACGCCGCAACGGGTCGAGGACGTGAAATACGCCCTGGCCGGCGTGATCATCCACGAGATCGGCCACATCTGGTTCCCGATGGTCGTCAACTCCGACGAGCGCCAGTGGGTCTGGATGGACGAAGGCATCAACACCTTCGTGGAGTTCCAGGCCTCGAAGCTGTGGGACGCCGACTTCGATGCCTCGGGCGAGCCGCGCGGCGGCATCATCCGGCATATGCTGAGTGAGAACCAGCAGCCGCTGATGACCAATGCCCAGAGCCTGACCAACTACGGCTATGAGGGCTATGTGAAGCCCGGCGTGGCCCTGACCGTGCTGCGCGAGACCGTCATGGGTCGCGAGCTGTTCGACCGGGCCTTCGCCGAATACGGCCGTCGCTGGAAATTCAAGCGGGCCACGCCCTACGACTTCTTCCGGACCATGGAAGAGGTGTCGGGCATGGACCTCGACTGGTTCTGGCGTGGCTGGTTCTATTCGACCGACCATGTCGACATTGCACTGGACAGTGTGGTCGTTGCGACCATGGCCCAGCCCGGCGCAGGCGGCCAGCGACCGCAGGGGCCGGCGACCCCGCCGGTGCCCGAACCGTCCTCCGTCACCGTCCTGGCCGACCGGGCCGAGGGCCGCGTGCCGCTGGTCGAGCGCATGCCCGCCCTCGACAATCCCTCCGACGAGGGCTCGGCGGAGTTCCCGATCACCGACGAGCAGCGCCGGGTCTGGGCGGCGTCCAAGGACGGTCAGTTCGACGACATCGTCGCCCGCGCGCGGTCATTCGAAGGCAAGTTGTATCACCTGACCTTCTCCAACGTCGGCGGCGTGGTGATGCCGATCATCGTGCAGTTCACCTTCGACGACGGCACGGTCGAAACCGTGAAGATCCCGGCAGAAGTCTGGCGCCAGAACAACCGCACCGTCGCCTGGCAGTACGTCACCAACAAGACGGTGACCGCGGTCATGGTCGACCCGATGCAGCAGACGGCCGATGCCGACCTGGCCAACAACGGCTGGCCGCGCGAGGCGGCGGCCCCGGCCGCCGCGCCGGCGGCGGAGTGAGCGGCTCTCGCCCTCCCTGCCGGGGGAGGGCGACCGCGCCTTCCGGCGCGGTGAAGCGACGTTGACCGCGGTCGCCTCCGGGGCGCGCACCTGCGGCGACTGCGGCCTGTGCTGCAAGCTGATGGGTGTGACTGAACTGGCCAAGGCGCCGGGCAAGTGGTGTGGGCATTTCCGGCGCGGGCGCGGCTGCGACGCCTATGACGCCCGTCCGGCCTCCTGCCGCGCCTTCAACTGCACCTGGCTGTTGACCGAGGCCCTGGACGAGACGTGGAAGCCCACGGCCTGCGGATTTCTGATGCATTCGGACGAGGGCCGGCTGATCGTCGAGTGCGACCCGTCCCGACCCCAGGCGTGGCGTGCATCCCCCTACCGCGACGCTCTCGAGCGCTGGGCCGTCGCCGGCCAGGAGGTGCTGATCTTCGCCGGTACGCGTGGCCTGCGGCTGAACGCCGACGGCGCGACGACGGCAGTGGTGCGTCAGGGCTGACGGCGGCGGTGGTACGTCCTCTCGGGCTCGAACCGAGGACCCTCTGATTAAAAGTCAGATGCTCTAACCAACTGAGCTAAGGACGCATGCCACCGGCCGCGGGGATGTCCCGCCGCCAAGAGGCGGCGTTTTGTTGCATCCGGATCGTCGGGTCAACCCCGGGCGCGAAAGGTTCGTTCAGCCCTCGGCCATCAGGGCCAGCATCTCGAACATGACGTCGACGGCGGCCAGGGAGGTGATGTCCGACACGTCATAGGGCGGCGACACCTCCATGACGTCGCCTCCGACGAGATTGCTAACCTTGAGGGCGCGCAGGATGCGCTGCGTCTCATAGGTCGTCAGACCGCCGGGCACCGGCGTGCCCGTGCCCGGCGCGAAGGCGGGGTCCAGACAGTCGATGTCGAAGGTGATGTAGGTCGGGCCCTGATCGAAGACCGGCAGGCCGGCGATGAAGGCCTCCAGCCCGCCGATGCGGATGTCGTCCACGGTCGTGACCCGAATGCCGTGGCGGCGCGTGAACTCCAGGTCCTCGCCTCCAGCCAGGGGGCCGCGGATGCCGATCTGCAGCACGCGCGTCGGCTCCACCAACCCCTCCTCGACCGCATGGCGCATGAAGGCACCGTGGTGGAACTCCTGGCCCCAGGCAGCGGGATAGGTGTCCAGATGGGCGTCGAAATGCACGACGTTCAGCCGCCCGTGCTTCTTCGCCGCCGCGCGCAGGATCGGCAGGGTCGTGGAGTGGTCCCCGCCCACGGCGATGAACCGCTTGTCGTGCGCCAGCAGGGCGTCGAACCAGGCCTCGATCCGGGCATAGGTCTCGGGCCCGCTGACGGGCACGGTAGCGACGTCGCCCACATCGGCCGCCTTAAGCCGGTCGACCCAGTTCAGTGCCCGGGTCCAGTGGTAGCCGCGACCGAGACTCGAGACCTCGCGCACCCGCGCCGGGGCGAAGCGGCTGCCCGGCCGGTAGCTGGCGCCGCCGTCGAAGGGCACGCCGACCAGGCCCACGTCAAACGCCGCCTCGATCGGGGCGACCGGCAGGCGGAAGAAGGTCTTGAGGCCGGCGAAGCGCGGCATGTCGCGGCCGCTGAGGGGGGTGAAGTCCATGGGCGTGCTCTCCTTGTCGCCGGTTCTAGAGACCGCGCTGGACCGGGCCAAGCCGCGGCGCCAAGCTGGACACATGACGCGCGAGCCCTTTCTGATCCTGGCCGGAGCGCTCAGCGCGGGCGCCGCCCTTCTGCACCTCGCCGTCATCTTCGGCGGGCCCGACTGGTACCGCTTTTTCGGCGCCGGCGAAGGCATGGCCCGGATGGCCGAGCGAGGGTCGGTCACCCCCGCGCTGATCACCCTCGGCATTACCGCCGTTCTGGTGCTATGGGCCGCCTATGCCTTTTCAGGTGCCGGGCTGCTGCCGCGACTGCCCCTGCTCCGGACCGGGCTGGTCCTTATCACCGGCATCTACCTCGCCCGCGGCCTGCTGCTGATCCCTGCGGTCCTTCTGGATCGCCAGATCAATGCCTTTGGCTGGTGGAGTTCGCTGATCGTGCTGGTCTATGGCCTGATCCACCTGATCGGAGTGTGGCGGGGCTGGCCAAGACTGGGGCCCTAGGCCGCGAACCGGCCGCCGCGGGCGGCATAGGCCTGGGTGCCGCGGGTGAAGATCCGGTCGTCCGGCAGGACGGCGTCGATCGGAATGGCCTCACTGCCGGCCAGGCGGGCATAGAGGGGGCCGAAGTCCTGAAGCGTGTCCCGCTTCAACTGTTCCAGCGACTCGATGACAAAATA